>JADFVY010000478.1 GCA_015222795.1 Pseudomonadota bacterium
TCCGAAATCCTCAATGCCGCCCAGGTGAAGGCCGAGGCGCCGGTCCTGAACGTCTCCCCCGACTCGCGCTATCCCATCATCGGCACGTCGATGCAGCGGCGCGCCGGCACCGCACGCCACGACGCGGGGGCCTGGGGCTATGCCCGCGCCGCCGACCAGCGCGGCGTCGACATCATCCAGAACTGCGAAGTCACCGGCTTCATCATCAACAACGGCCAGGTCGAGGGCGTCGAGACCACGCGCGGGCCCATCAAGGCCAAGCGCGTCGGTGTCGCGGTCGCCGGCAATTCATCGGTGCTGGCCGACATGGCGGGCTTCCGCATGCCGGTGGAGAGCAACCCGCTGCAGGCGCTGGTGTCCGACCCGATCAAGCCGGTGCTGGATTGCGTGATCATGTCCAGCGCGGTGCATGTCTATGTCAGCCAGTCCGACAAGGGCGAGTTTGTGATCGGCGCCGGATCGGACCTGCATGTGTCCTACTCCCAGCGCGGCAGCTTCGACATTATCGAGGGCATCATGGGGGCGCTGTGCGAACTGGTGCCCATGGTCTCGCGTATGAAGGTGATGCGCCAGTGGGGCGGCGTCGTCGATGTAACGCCCGACCGCAGTCCGATCGTCGGCAAAACGCCGGTGGAAGGGCTGTTCATAAATTGCGGCTGGGGCACCGGCGGGTTCAAGGGAACGCCGGGATCTGGACACGCCTTCGCCGCGATGCTGGCGGCCGGCGAGCCCAACGACATGGCCGGCCCGTTCTCGCTGGACCGGTTCCGCACCGGTTTCCTGATCGACGAAGCCGGCGCCGCCGCCGTCGCGCATTAAGAGCCAGGCTCTAAGAGCCAGGCTCAAAGGGGGAGACAAGCTTATGTTCCTGATCGATTGTCCTTATTGCGGGCTGCGGCAGCAGACGGAATTCCACTGCCATGGCGAGGCCCATATCGCGCGGCCGGAAGATCCCGATGCGATTTCCGACGTTGAATGGGCGGATTATCTGTTCAACCGGTCCAACACGAGGGGCGTGTTCCGCGAGCGCTGGGTTCATAACCATGGCTGCCGCAAGTGGTTCAACGTGGCGCGCGACACGGTCAGCGACCGGATTCTCGCGGTCTATCGCATGGGCGAAAAACCCCCGAAGGTGACGAAATGACCCAGAAGTTCCGCCTGCCCGAGGGTGGCCGCATCAATCGCGACCGGCCGGCGCGATTCCAGTTCGATGGAGTCACCTATCACGGATACGAGGGCGATACGCTGGCCTCGGCCCTGCTGGCCAACGGTGTGCATCTGATGGGCCGCAGCTTCAAATATCACCGCCCGCGCGGCGTTCTGTCGGCCGGCGCGGAAGAGCCCAGCGCGCTGGTGCAACTGCGCGAGGGGGCGCGGACCGAGCCCAACATGCGGGCCACGATGGTGGAGCTGTTCGACGGGCTGAAGGCGGAAAGCCAGAACCGCTGGCCGTCGCTTTCCTTCGATATCTGGTCGGTTAACAACCTGTTCTCGCGGTTCCTGCCCTCGGGCTTCTATTACAAGACCTTCATGTGGCCGGCGAGCCTGTGGATGAGCTACGAGAGATTCATCCGCAACGCCGCCGGGCTGGGCAAGGGACCCGAGGGCAAGGACCCCGACCGCTACGAACAACGCCATCAATGGTGTGACGTGCTGGTGGCCGGCGGCGGACCGGCCGGGCTGATGGCCGCCCTGACGGCCGGCCGCGCGGGGGCGCGGGTAATCCTGGCCGAGGATCAATCGGAAATGGGCGGGTCGCTGCTGTCCGACACGGTTGAGATCGACGGCAAGCCCGCCGCCGACTGGCTCGCCGGGATCATGGATGAATTGAACGCCATGGAGGAGGTGACGATCCTGCCGCGCACCACGGTGTCAGGTTATTACGACTATAATTTTCTGACGCTGCTGGAACGGATCACCGATCATCTGGGCGCCGAGCCGGACGGCAAGACCCCGCGCCAGCGTTTCTGGCAGGTGCGCGCGAAACAGGTCGTGCTGGCGACCGGCGCAATCGAACGGCCACTGACCTTCCTGAACAATGACCGGCCCGGCGTCATGCTGGCCGGCGCCGCGCGTACCTACGTCAATCGCCACGCCGCGCTTCCGGGCCGCAAGGCGGTGATTTTCACCAACAACGACAGCGCGTACAATACGGCGATCGATTTGCAACGCGCCGGCGCCTCGGCCATCGTGGTGGACGTCCGCAAGGCGCCACGTGGCGCGCTGGTGGAGGCCGCGCGGGCCGCCGGTATCGAGATCAGGGACGGCCAGGCCATTGTCAAGGTCAATGGCGGCAAGCGGGTCACCGGCGTGGTAGTCCGCGCACTCAGCGAGGACGGCAAGACCGTCTCCGGCGGATCGCGCTCGATTCGATGCGACCTGGTCGCCATGTCCGGCGGCTGGAACCCCACCGTTCACCTGTTCAGCCAGTCGCGCGGCAAGCTGCGCTTCGATGACAGGCTGTCCGCCTTCGTGCCCGACAAGTCCTTCGCCGACGGGCGTTCGGCCGGGGCCTGCAACGGTTCCATGAAACTGATCGACTGCCTGACCGAGGGTCGGACGGCCGGGTTGGCGGCGGCGCGCGACGCCGGGTTCGAGACAAAGAAAACGCCCGCCACCCCGAAAGTGGACGAGGCGGACGAGGGCGGGCTCATGCCGGTCTGGGTCGTGCCGTCGGGCAAGCGGCTGGGCCAGGGCGGCAAGCATTTCATCGACTTCCAGAACGACGTGACGGCGGCCGACGTTCATCTGGCTCACCGCGAGGGATATGTCTCGGTCGAGCATCTGAAGCGCTACACCACGATGGGCATGGGCACCGACCAGGGCAAGACCTCGAACGTCAACGCGCTGGCCATCATGGCGGGCCTGCAGGGCGTCTCGATCCCCGAGGCCGGCACCACAACCTTCCGGCCGCCCTATACGCCAACCAGCTTCGGCGCCATCGCCGGGCGCAATGTCGGCGAATTCATGGACCCGGCGCGCCTTACCGCCATGCATGACTGGCATGTTGAGCAGGGCGCGGCATTCGAGGATGTGGGCCAGTGGAAACGTCCCTGGTATTATCCAATCAACGGCGAGAACATGCATGACGCGGTGAATCGCGAGGTTCTGGCGGCGCGAAGCGCGGTGACCATGCTGGACGCTTCGACCCTGGGCAAAATCGATATCCAGGGGCCGGACGCCGCCGAGTTCCTGAACCGCATTTACACCAACGCATGGCTCAAATTGCCGGTGGGAAGCTGCCGCTACGGGCTGATGCTGCAGGAGGATGGCATGGTCTTCGACGATGGCGTCACCACGCGGCTGGGCGAAAACCGCTTTCTGATGACCACCACCACCGGCGGCGCGGCCAATGTGCTGACCTGGCTGGAAGAATGGCTGCAGACCGAATGGCCGGAACTGAAGGTCTATTGCACCTCGGTGACCGAACAGTGGTCGACGATTTCGGTCAGCGGCCCCTACGCGCGCCATGTGGTCGGTTCGCTGACCGATTACGACAAGCTGGGGCCCAGGGACCTGCCCTTCATGACCATGGCCGAGATGGACGTCGCCGGCATGCCGGCGCGGGTCTACCGCATCAGCTTCACCGGCGAGCTGGCCTTCGAGGTCAATGTGCCGCGCCGCTACGGCCTGGCCCTGTGGCGGGCGATCTGGGAGGCCGGGCGGAAATACGGCATCACGCCCTATGGCACCGAGGCGATGCATGTGCTGCGCGCCGAAAAGGGCTTCATCATCGTCGGCCAGGAAACCGATGGCACGGTGACGCCGATGGATATGGGCATGGACTGGATCGTGTCGAAGAAGAAGGGCGATTTCATCGGCCGGCGCTCCTTCGCCCGCGAGGACACCACGCGCGACGACCGCAAACAGCTCGTCGGTTTGTTCACCGAGGACGAGCCGCATCATGTGCTGATCGAGGGCCAGCAACTGGTCGAGCAGGTAATGCCCGCACCGCCGATGAAAATGGTCGGCCATGTGACCTCGGCCTATTTCAGCCCCAATGTGGGCCGCTCGATCGCGCTGGCGGTGGTAAAGGGCGGCCGCGAGCGAATGGGCGAGACGCTGTATGCGCCACGCCTGGACGGCGGCAAGCCGGTGAAGGTGACGATCACCGACCCGGTGTTCTTCGACAAGGAAGGAGTACGGGCCCGTGGCTGACGCACCAACCGAAATGAGCCCGCTGGACGGCCGCGCGGGAAGCCGCGCCGACACCGCCATCATTGTCGAGCACCCGCATCTGGGCAAGATCAACCTGCGTGGCGATGCCGGCGATCAGGCCTTCATGGACGCGGTGGCCGGCGCCGTGGGCGCGGCCCCGCCGGTCGAGGCCAACACGGTGGCCACCGCGGGCAAGAACAGCATCCTGTGGCTGGGCCCCGACGAATGGCTGGTGGTCACGCCCGAGGGCAGGCAGGGCGAGGCGGAAGCGGCGCTGCGCACGGCGCTAGAGGGCCGGCATGCCTCCATCGTGGACGGCACGGACGCCCGCACGACAATCCGCCTGCACGGCGCCCACGCCCGCGACGTGCTGATGAAGGGCTGCCCGCTGGATCTGCACCCCCGGGCCTTCGGGCCGGGCCAGTGCGCGCAGTCGATCCTCGTCAAGGCCGACGTGCTGATCCACCAACTGGACGATGCGCCGACCTACGACATCTACGTGTTGTGCAGCTTCTCGCGTTACCTGTGGGACTGGCTGGCCGACGCGGCAACGGAATTCACCTGAAGGCGCGGAACGCAGCGGCAGCGCCATAGAAGCGGGACGCCACCCTGGCGACATGCGACGGGTCGCCGGTGGTCAGGAATTCAAGCCGGCCGGGCTCCTTCGGATCAGCCGGGAATTCCGGGTGGCGGGCAAGATAATCCGCCAGGCTAGCGGCGACCAGGTCGGGCTGGTGCAGTAGCGCCGCGCCGGGGGGCAGCGCGTCGCGGAAGGCTTTCGGCGCCAGACCGTAATGGGTGCAGCCCAGCACCGCGACATCGGGCAGCACGCCCTGCATGCCGGCCAGCAATTCACCCACGAACCCGTTGACCAACCCGTCCAGTTCATCGGCCGGCGCGCCGGCCTCGATGGCGTCGACCAGGCCGGGGCAGGCCTGCTGGATGATCAGCACGTCAGGCGCGCGTTTCAGGATCTCGCCGACATAGGCGCGGCTTTCCACCGTGCGCCGGGTGGCGAAGACGGCGACCGTTTCCGATGGCGCACCCTCGCCGGTATGGGGTTCCTCCACATGCCAGGGCTGGCGCACGATGGCCTCGACCACCGGCACCAGCACGCCGAGCACGCGGCGGCCAGGCCAGGCGTCGGCCAGCCAGGTTCGCTGCAAACGCCGCAGGGCGATTGCCGCGGCGGTGTTGCAGGCCAGGATCACCAGCCGGCAATCCAGCCGGAACAGCCGTTCGATATTCTCGAGGGTGAGATTATAGACATCCTCGGCGTCACGCTCGCCATATGGCGCGTTTGCGTGATCGCCGAGATAGACGAAGCCGCGCGCGGGCATCCGCGCCGCCAGCGCCCGCAGCACCGTCAACCCGCCATGCCCGGAATCGAAGACGCCAATCATGATGCGGCCGCCAAGGGGAAGGTGGACCACAGAGATACAGAGGCGCAGAGGGACGTCAACAACGGCGCGACCTCGTCCTTCGAGACGGCGCTTCGCGCCTCCTCAGGATGAGGCTTCAATATTTGTGCCCTCATCCTGAGGAGCCCCGCGGGGGCGTCTCGAAGGACGAGGTCGCGCCGCTGCCTGTGCAGGAAGGAAAGCCACGGTACGCCGAGCCATCTCTGTGTCTCTGTGTATCCGTGGTCCATAATTCCGTCAGCCGGTTATTCGATCATGTCCTGGATATAGGGCGGCAGGGCGAAGGCGGCCTTGTGGACCGCCGGGGTATAGTAGCGGGTTTTGAAGCCCGCCGCCGCAAAACGTTCGGCCAGCGTCTCTTCCGAAACCTGGCGCAGGCTCGCGTCGTCCGTGCCCCAGCCGAAAGCCATGGGGCCGCCGACATAGGTCGGCACGGTGGCCAGGTAACAGGTCGGGTCGCGGAACAGCTTGCGGAAGGCCGCCAGCGTGGCGGTCAGCTCGTCGCCCTGCAGAAACGGCACGCCGTTCTGGGTGGCGACGACCCCGCCCTCGTTGAGGCAGCGCTTGACGTTACCATAGAACGCCTCGGTGAACAGAACCTCCGCCGGGCCGATGGGGTCGGTGGAATCGATGATCGCGACGTCGAAGCGCTCATCCGTCCCGGCCACGAACTTCGCGCCGTCGGCGATAACCAGGTTCAGCCTGGGATCGTCGAAGGCTTGCCGGCAGATGTTCGGCAGATACTGTTTGCTGAATTCCACCACGCCGGCGTCGATCTCGACCATGGTGACATGCTCGACCGATTCATGCTTCAGCACTTCCTCGGCCATGCCGCCGTCGCCGCCGCCGATAATCAGCACGCGTTTCGCCTTGCCATGGGCCAGGATCGGCAGATGCGCCATCATCTCGTGATAGATGAATTCGTCCGATTCAGTGGTCTGCACGACGCTGTCCAGCGTCAGCACACGGCCGAAGGCCTTGCTCTCGAACAATTGCAGGCGTTGATGCTCGGTCTTGCTGTCGAACAGCAGATTGTCGATCCGAATTTTGATGCGAAGGCCGTCATGGAGGGTTTCCTCCGACCACTCTTCCATCAGTCCTCACCCCGGAGATGTTCGGTAACCTTTACCCGGCTGGGCCCGAAGGCGGCCTTCAGCACATCGATTGCCTTATGCGGCTGCGCGTCGCCGCACATGAAGACGTCGAACGCCGCATAGCCGCATTCCGGCCAGCTATGTACGCTGATATGCGATTCCGCCAGCACGGCCACGCCCGATACGCCGCTGTTGGGTGTAAAATGATGCAGGTGGATATGCAGCAAGGTCGCGCCCGCGGCCTCCACGCAATCGCGCATCGCCCGGTCCATGCGATCGATATCGTCGATGCCTTCGCAGCCCCAGAGGTCGATGATCAGATGCGTGCCGGCAAAGCGCACACCATCCCGCTCGATAAAGAAGTCCTTATCGTTTTCAAATGAGTCACGATCGGCATGCAGCGGAATCACGCTGCGGGTAACATCGTCCGCGTGGGTGGTGCCTGGATCGCGACCCAGGTCCGTCCCCAGTTGGTCGAGTGCGGTATAATCAGACAATGTCCGTACTCCCAACCAGTAGATGGCCCAGAAAATTATGAACGCGCGATATGAACGAACTGCGTTGGTTTTTCAAGCGAAATTTAGTGGTTCAATGAAATTTTTTGACGCAGCCCGGCGGGGCGCCAGCTTAGCGCGGGGCCGGGGCGTTCATAAAGCGGCCCGACAGGCCGTCCCAATAGAAGGCGTCGGAGACCTGGCCAAGAATATTCAGGGTCGCGGCCGGGTTTTCCAGGATTAGCGGGGGGGCGTTTTCGCCGCTGTCCGAAGGCGCGGGCAGAACCGTGCCGGCCGGCAGATAGCCGAGATAGATGTCGCTTGCCACGCCGCCGAAGAAGGACTCAATCGCCTTGCTATATCGGCCCTCACCGTGGGCCATGAGGATAACGAAAATCTCGTCGGCCTCCGGCCCGGCTGTTTTGCGGATCAACAACGCGTAATCGGAAAACCCGTTGCCGTCGAAGTCGGCTCTGACCGATGTGGGCGAGCGGTCGCGACTGTTGTAGGCCGACTCGCTGACCGTAAGCGCGCCGATCTCGGCCTCCAGATCGCCCAGCGGTACCGGGGCGTAACCGGGGAAGAAATGCGTGATGACGGACTCCAGCGACGGCTCCACCGGCGCCTGTTGCACCGGCGTTTCCTGCCCCAAGGCCGACGCCTGAAAGCCCATGAAAGCCAAAAGCGCCGCGGTTGCCGCAAACCGCATCCTGTCCATCCCCTCGATATGTTCTGGACGGGAGTCTATTCGACTAGCGTACAGATTCATAGTCCCGGCTTCGTGCTGGATCAATTTGCCACCCATCCCCGGGACCGGGTGTGCATGCTCGGCGAGAGCCAAAACAACCGAAAAAGCAA
>JADFVY010000479.1 GCA_015222795.1 Pseudomonadota bacterium
CTCCTGGACCCGATGATGCCCTCGCGCCTGGCCGGCGCATTCCCGGAAGGGGCGGAATTGCGCCGCGTCGGCCTGGCCGAGGCAGTGGCCGAGACGAAGGCGTTCCTGGGCGGGTAAATTCCTCTATAATCCCCGCAACGAATCACACCGAACGGAGAGGCATCATGGTAAAGGTCTGGTACGAGAACCCCGAGGGCGCCGCGCCGGCGCAGGGGCTTTATTCCCATGTGGGCTGCGTCGAGGGTGGGCGGACCGTCTATCTTGCCGGGCAGCTGTCTGTGGGCGCGGATGGCGGTATTGTCGGCATCGGCGATTTCGACGCGCAGTTCGCCTGTGTCTTCGGCAATATGGGCGATGTGCTGGCCGGGCTTGGACTGGATTTCAAATCCGTCATCAAGTTCACCACCTACATGGTGCATTCGCAGAATATCCCCGATTTCATGCGCCTGCGGGCCCAGCATTTCCCCGAATGGTTCGGCGGCGACATCTTCCCGCCCAACACGCTGTTGATCGTCGACCGCCTGGTGGATGAGAAATTCCTGTTCGAGGTGGAGGCGGTGGTGGGCGCGCCTTAATCGCAGACGAAACGCAGCAGCACAATCCGCGCCGCGCCATAGCGCCGTTCGTCCAGTTGCTCGAACCCTTCCGGCGGGGTGAAACCTTCGTCCGCCGCCAGTTCCACGCAGCAGATCGCGTCTTGGGCAAGCCAGCCGGCTTGCGCCAGTGCTGTCAGGGCCGGGGCGGCGAGGCCCTTGCGATAGGGCGGATCCAGGAAGACCACGCCGCATGCCGCGCGTGCATTCGGCGGTCTTGTGGCGTCGGCGCGCAGGATCTCCGCCTTATCTTTCTCGCGGCAGGCTTCCAGGTTTTGGCGGACGGCGTCCAGGGCCGGGGCGGCGGTTTCCATGAAGGTAGCCCTTGCGGCGCCACGGCTCAGGGCCTCAAGGCCCAGGGCGCCGCTGCCGGCGAAGGCATCCAGGATATTGGCGTCGCGGATCGGGGAGCCGCCGCCATCCACGAACCCGCCATGTTCCAGAATATTGAACAGGGCCTGGCGGGCGCGGTCGGATGTGGGGCGCACGTCGCGGCCCGCCGGGACGGCCAGCTTGCGGCTGCGGTGTTTACCGGCGGTTACCCGCACGGGGTTTGCCTCCGGTTCCGCGTTTGCCGCCGCCCGTTTTATTCCTCCCTCCTCCTTGATGGGGGAGGGCCGGGGAGGGGGCCGGGGAGGAATTCTCGGTGGTGGGAGGATTTTTCTTCTGTTTTGCTCGCGTTCCAGCGGCGGACGCCCCCGCACCCAACCCGCCCCCACCAGGGAGGAGGGCTTTCTTATTGTCGGGACGTGGCTTCCGCCCCTTGTAGGGCTTCTTCTCTTTTGCCTGGGCCGTGCCGGTGCCCTTGGCCCCGGGGCCACCGATCTGGTCGGCGAGCACGCGGCCTTTGACTTCCTCGGTTTCGCCGTCCTTCATTTCGCCCAGTTGGAAGGG
The DNA here is from genome assembly GCA_015222795.1 of Pseudomonadota bacterium. GTDB lineage: Bacteria > Pseudomonadota > Alphaproteobacteria > UBA8366 > JADFVY01 > JADFVY01. The sequence goes on from JADFVY010000479.1 coordinate 1,488, forward strand.
GCCGTAGGAGATGCGGATCAGCCGCATTACGCGCCAGCCCAGATGTTCGCAAACCCTCCGCACCTCGCGGTTCTTGCCTTCGGTCAGCGAGATCGTCAGCCAGGCATTGTTGGGCATCTGGCGGTCCAGCCGGGCGCGGATCGGGCCATAGCGTATACCCTCGACCGTGATGCCCTTTTCCAATGTCTCCAGCCGCGCCTCATCCACCCTGCCGTTCACCCGCACCCGGTAGCGCCGCACCCAGCCGGTCGCCGGCAGCTCCAGTCGGCGCGCCAACTCGCCGTCATTGGTCAGCAGCAGCATCCCCTCGGAATTGATGTCCAGCCGCCCGACGGAGATCACGCGGGGCATGTCCTTCGGCAGTTTTTCGAACACGGTGGGTCGGCCCTGCGGGTCGCGGTTCGTCGTTACCAGCCCGACCGGTTTGTAATAGCGCCACAGGCGGGTGGGTTCGGCCGCGGGGAGCGGTTTGCCGTCCACGAGGATGACGTTCGTGTCGGTCACCGTGAAGGCGGGCGTGTCCAGGACCTTGCCGTCCACCGCCACGCGGCCCGCCGCGATCCAGACCTCGGCCTCGCGCCGGGAACAGAGCCCCGCCCGGGCCAACCGCTTGGCGATGCGCTCGCTTTTTGGTGAAGACTCGCTTTTTGGTGAAGAATCGGTCACGGGGCCGTCCGGGATTGTCATGCCCAGGCCTCATTGTGGCCGGATTGGCAGCTTATTGTCTGATTGTTCATGAGGGCGAACTTACGCCGCGACATGGCGTCGTGCAACGATTCAGGCTGCTTGAATGAACTGGAAATGTAGTGTAAATACACTTACGTATAGTTAGTCGGGGAAAAGGAATCGCAGGGTGGGGAAAAGCGATCTTTCGGCAACCGCAATGTGCACGAGTTTCAATCTGCGCAAGGCGGCACGCTCGGTAACGCAATTCTATGACGATGCCCTGCGGGACAGCGGGCTGAAGAGCACTCAGTTCTCGCTGCTGGCGGCTGCCTCGCTCGCGGGTGTGGCGCCGATCAGCCGGCTGGCCGGGGAAATGGCAATGGATCGCACGACCCTGACCCGTAATCTCAAACCGCTCGAGACCGGAGGGCTGCTGCGGATCGTGGCCGGCGCCGACCGCCGGGTACGCAACGTCACCGTCACGCCGGAAGGCGAGGCATTGCTGGAAAAGGCCGCGCCGATGTGGCGCGACGCCCAGACCCGGATGATCGACAAGCTGGGCGACGAACGCTGGGGCGAGCTGTTGCGCCATCTGCAAGGCGTGCGCCGGGCGCTGCGGGAATAACGGCGCGCTTGACGCGGCACGGGGCCGGCGGCAGGCTGCCCGCATGAAAACCACGGGTTACATGGATATTGCGCTGGAAGAAGCGCGGGCGGCGGCCGGGCGGGGCGAGGTTCCCGTCGGGGCGGTGCTGGTCGATGGCGCCAGCGGCGAGATACTGGCGCGCGCCGGCAACCGCACCGAGAAGGCCGCCGATCCCACCGCCCATGCCGAGATGCTGGTCATCCGCGAGGCCGCGGCGGCATCGGGCGCGCCGCGCCTGGTTGGTTGCGATCTCTATGTGACGCTGGAGCCCTGCGCCATGTGCGCCGCCGCGATTTCGTTCGCGCGCATTCGGAGGCTTTATTACGGGGCCGGGGACCCGAAGGGCGGCGGCGTCGATCATGGCCCGCGTTTCTACGATCAACCGACCTGCCACCACCGCCCGGAAGTCTATGGCGGCATCGCGGAAGGCGAAGCGTCGGAACTGCTCAGGGATTTTTTCCGCGACCGGCGGTAGAGTGAAGAGTTCCGCATGAGACAGCGGCGCGACCTCGTCCTTCGAGACGGTTGCTCCGCAACCTCCTCAGGATGAGGCTCCAACATTTATCTTATTGTGAGAAAGAGGCTTTTACGCTTGATTCCTCATCCTGAGGAGGGTCGAAGGCCCGTCTCGAAGGACGAGGTCGCACGGTCCCGCTTAAACCCGTATCGAATAACGCTGATGCAGCCGGGCGATATGCATGGCGAGCCATTTGGGCGCGTTCTCATCCCTGGACCAGCTGGCCCACAGGTCGAGATAACTCATCGGCACGAAATCGATGTCGGCGCCGGCGACGGCTGCCTGGAAAAGCTCGATTTCCTGGTGATGCTCGTCGAATTCCTCGTAGCGCGCGGCGTTCAGCGGCTCCCAATACAGATAGAGCAACGTGGCCGGCACCGTCGGCGTATTGTCGTCCGCCAACGCGTCGAGCATTGATCTGAGCCCCATATACTGCTTGATCATCCGCGCCGCGTCGAGCCGCGAATAGCCATGGGCGCCCTGTTGCAGCGCCACCATCTCGCGGCGCCAGCCATTTTCCTCGCGTTCGGCCCAGAAGGCCTCCATCTGTTCGGTAAACGACACCCGGTGGCCGGACAGATAGTCGGTGGTTTCTGACTCGATGCCGACGATCCGGCTGGCCGATATCAGCAGCGCGGGCATCCACAGCCAGCTCTTGCCCTCGATCGGCGGCATGCGGATTTCGAAGCGCAGATCGCGATAGCCGCGCTGGCCGCGCACCACCAGCGAACCCAGATCGTCCAGCCAGGGCGCCAACGTATTGGCCAGCATCATGGTCGGCGATTGCGCCGCGTAAAGCCGCGGCTGCCGGCTGCCCGGACCCTTCGAGTCGGCCGTGGCGAAGATCTGCCGCACCCTGTCCGCGTCGATGCCCTCGACGAGGCTATCCGCGAAACCCGCATAGCCGAGATCGTCGATCTTTGCTTTAGGACGGCCGCCCACGAGGGATTCCGCGAAAAGCTGTGTCAGATTGGACTCGATTTTTGCCAAAAATGGAACTCCCGGTTCCCTGAAGAAATGAAATTCAGAACGCGACGAGGATCATATAGCGGGGAAAATACGGCAAGTCAGCGGCTAATACCAAGGCTCGTTGATAATGACCCATATGATGAAGCTTTGCGACCCGCCGGGCAGGCGCGGCCCGTGGCGCGATGCACC
>JADFVY010000480.1 GCA_015222795.1 Pseudomonadota bacterium
AGCCGAGACCGCCGCGCTGGCCCGGTTCGAAACGCCGGAGATCATGGAGGCCGACCTGGCGCCGCTGGCGCTGGATCTGGCGCGCTGGGGCGTAACCGACCCGGCGGAGTTGCGCTGGCCGGACCCGCCGCCGCCCGCCCAGTACGCCCAGGCGCAAGAGTTGTTGAGGGAACTTGGCGCGCTGGATCGCGATGGCCGGATCACCACCCAGGGCAAGGAGATAGGGCGGCTGCCGATGCATCCGCGGCTGGCCCATATGCTGGTGGCGGGCAAGGCGGCGGGGCATGGCGGGTTGGCATGCGATATCGCCGCCCTGCTGGAGGAACGCGATATCCTCGGCGAACGCGACGATTGCGACCTGCGCAGCCGCCTGGCGGCGCTGCATGGCGATAGCGGCGGCAAGGCCCATCGCGGGGCGCTGGAGCGCGTACGCCGGGCCGCGAAGGATCTGCGCCGCCGCTTGAAGGTTACTGGCGGCGGGGGCGACGTGGGGGAATTGCTGGCGCTGGCCTATCCCGACCGGGTCGCCAAGCGCCGGGGCGCGGAGGGGCGCTATCTGCTGCGCAACGGGCGCGGCGCAATATTGCCGGAGGGCGACCGGCTGGCGGCCGAGGACTGGCTGGCGGTGGCCGATCTGGGCGGCGCACAGGCGGACGCGCGGATCTATCTGGCTGCGCCGTTGCCCGCCGCGCGGATCGAGACGCTGTTCGAAGGAGACATGGAACAGACCGACCGCGTCGAATGGGACGACCGGCAACAAAAGGTCATCGCGGCGCTGCGGCGGCAACTGGGCGCCATTACCCTGAAGGAAACACCGCTAAGGAAGCCGCCACCCGAGGCCATGCTGGAGGCGATGCTTGCCGGCATCCGCCGGATGGGGCCGGACGCCCTGCCCTGGACCGACGCCACGCGGGCATGGCGGGCGCGGATCATGTTCCTGCGCGGCCTGGATTATCGCGGCGCGGACTGGCCGGATGTGTCGGATACCAGCCTGATGGAAGGGCTGGGCGATTGGCTGGCGCCGTTCCTGGCCGGCGTCGCGAGCCGGGACGCCTTGCAAAAGGCCGATCTGAAATCGGCGCTCGCCAGCCTGCTGACCTGGGAACTGGGCCAGATGCTGGACGACGGCGCGCCGACACACTGGACCGTCCCGACCGGATCGCGCCTGGCGCTGGATTACGGCGGGGAGGACGGGCCGGTTCTGCGTGTTCGTCTGCAGGAAATGCTGGGAGAGGCTGAAACGCCGGCCGTTGCGGGTGGCAGGGTTCCGGTGTTGATCCACCTGCTGTCGCCGGCGGGGCGGCCGCTGCAGGTCACCCGCGACCTGGCCGGGTTCTGGCGGGGCAGCTATGCCCAGGTGAAGGCGGAAATGAAAGGCCGGTACCCGAAACATTTATGGCCGGACGATCCGTTGGAGGCCGTGCCGACCAGGCGCTCCAAGAAGAGCATGGACCGGAAAAAATAAGGGCTGTTCAGGCGACCCGCGGAACCACGGCTTCCGTCGCCTTACCCACACCGTTTCCCACCGGAGCCAGCCGGTCCGGCTTTGAAGTATCCCCCCACATCAAAACCAGACCGGCAAGCGCCGCACAATCAGTCTCAGTACATCGCCGTGTTTCTCAGCACCCGATCGAACGCGTCCCGTTCGGACGTGACAGTCATGCCCAGGTCAACAGACGCTTTCTGTTTCACCAGGACAACGTTCTGTCCGTTACCAATCAGGCCCGTCGCCCTGCAGGTATCGCCCCGGCAGGTCAGGCGAATGTTCTCGGTTACACAAGACGTAATCTCACCCCACTGAACGCCGGTGCCGTTGTAAACCCACCCTTCCTCGAAACGCCCGGCCGCCACGGTGCAGGCGCGCTGCAACATATCGGCGGCGCCACCGGGTTCACCGGCCGGCGACTGGGACGGGTATGCCCCGAGTCCCAGCGCGACAATGGCTGTCGCGATGATTGTCTTCACGATGGTCGGCCTCATTTTCTCCTCCATACGCCCATGGCGTATTCCGGGTCCCGTTTGCCGCATGAGGACTGCTGAGACCTCCCCGTCTGCAATCCTTGCGGCTGTATCCCCAATCAACACTTGTTCGCCTTCGGCGTTTGCCGAACGCGAACCCAGCCTGCGATCTTCCAAGGGTCGTATTGCTGTGTTCGCAATATCGTTTCTACCCCCCTAATGTTGCTCGAATATTTCTGCCAGGAGGAAAAATGTTACAATTGTTTCCGTGGTATTGGCCTCACATTCGCGGTAGATATCGTTTTGAATGTTGCGTTTGATGTCATGGAGGTCTGCGACCGGAAATGTCCGACACCCCCCACATAGCCGTCGTCGATGACGAAGCCCAGATCCGCGAGGCGGTGGGCGAATATCTCGAACTGCATGGTTTTGAAGTCAGTCTTGCCGACGGCGGCGAGGCGCTGCGCGCGATCATGGCCGCGGGCAAGCCGCTCGACCTGGTGATTCTGGACCTCAACATGCCGGGCGAGGACGGGCTGACGATCGCCCGGTATCTGCGTGAGCATTCCAACGTCGGCATCGTCATCCTGACGGCCGCGGGCCAGACCCTGGATCGGATCATCGGGCTGGAAATCGGCGCCGACGATTATATGGGCAAGCCCTTCGATCTGCGCGAGCTGCTGGCCCGGATAAAAAGCGTGCTTCGCCGGGTCGCCACGGATTCTCCGGCGCCGGGAAATGAGGCCGGCGAAGACGAGGTGAAGATCGGCCGCCTGGTCCTGAACACGGCATCGCACAAACTGTTCGATGAAGATGGCGAGGAAATCCAGCTCACCAGCATGGAGTACGATCTGCTGCAAGTATTTGCCGGCAACGCGAACCGTGTGTTGAACCGGGACGAACTGCTTGACTTGTCACACAGCCAGAATAGCGACCCGTTCGACCGCAGCATCGATGTCCGTATAGCGCGGCTGCGGCGAAAAATCGAAAAAGATCCCTCCAAGCCGCAAATTCTGAAAACCATCCGCGGCGCCGGCTACATGTTCGTGCCCGCCGCCGAGGGGTAATACCCTATCCTTCATCCAGAGCATCTTTATCCGATCAAACTGAACCGGACCGGTTCCGTTTGATCGGATATTGCCCTAGCATTTTGTTGACGACCTTGCTTAAATCGGCGGGAACGAATGGTTTTTCGATCCAGCGCAGCCCTGTTTCCTTCAGAAACTCGCTCGCAGCGGCTTCCAGTGTATCGCCGGTTATCACGGCGACCCGCGAACACAGATGCGGATGGTTCTTTTCGATTTCCCTGTACAGGGTCGGCCCGTCCATTTTCGGCATTCGCATATCCGTCAGGATAAGGTCGTAGTCGGTATCGGCAATTCTTTCCAATGCGGTAATCCCGCTGCCGGCAAGATCGACGATGTGGCCGTCCAGGCCAAGCATTTCGGCCAGCGATTCGGCGACTTCCGGCTCATCGTCCACAACCAGGATACGCCGCCCCCTGGCCTCGGCGGTTAGCGTCGCCTCGTCAACCGCCATCGCCACCGTGGCGCCGGCTGGCGGCAGCTTTATAACGAACCTCGCGCCGCCGTCGGGCGAATCGGTAACAATTATACTGCCGCCGTGCGATTCAACGACGCCGTGGCAGATTGAAAGACCGATCCCCGTCCCGACCCCGGTTGGCTTGGTGGTGAAAAACGGGTCGAATATACGCGGGCGTATTTCCAGCGGCACGCCGGGCCCGCTATCGTCGAGGGTCAGCGTCACCATGTCGGCGCCCGCATCGAACGCCGTGGTAATCGTCAGGCGCCGGGGTTCCGGGGTCTCCATCATGGCCTGCTGGGCATTCACCAGCAGGTTCGCCACGATCTGGTGGAGTTGGTCCGCGTCGCCCCAGACGAGAGGCAGTTCCTCGCCGCGCTTCTCGATAATTTCGATGCCGGCCGTGCGCAGTGTATAACCCATGAGTTCCAACGCGTTGTCGATCAGCACATTTACATCCACCGAGCCCGGTTCCGGCGTTTGCTGTCGCGCCATCGACAGGAAGGTCTTGACGATCCGCGCACAGCGGTCGGCCGCCGAGCGAATATTTTTCGCGCGTTTGATGATTTTTTCATCGCGGTTGGTCTCTTCCATCAACACCGCCTGCGCGACAACAATGGAAAGCGGATTATTCAATTCGTGCGCCACGCCGGCCAGAAGAGACCCCAGGGCACTCAGCTTCTCACTCTGGTGCAGCGCTTCTCGCTGGCGCTCGATCTGGGCCTGCGCCTGTTTGGTCTCTGTCAGATCGCGAAAGACACCCAGCGCCAGTCTCTCGCGCCCGCGCCGCAACGGAACGGCGGCGATTTCGATATACAGATCGCGCCCGTCTTTCGTGTGGATTCGCCGCTCGGCAAGCGGATTGTCCTCTCCGCGCCGAATAATGGCCGCGATGCGCGCCTCGGCCATGGGCTTCTGTTCGTCATGCACGAAATCGCGGTAATGGTATTTTTCGACCTGTTCGTCTTCGCCTATCCCCAGGATTTTTCGCCCGATCGGGTTCAGGAACAATATCTGCTTGGAGTCATGCAGCAAAACACCATCCGGTAGCGTATCGACCAGCAGCCTGTATCGCTCCTCGCTATCCACCAGCGCCAGTTCACGGCGTTTAAGGTCGGTGATGTCCGAACAGACGGAAGCGACACCTCCGTCCTCCATTCGGAAGTCCGTAATTTTCAGCCATGGCCCACTGGCCAGCCGTGATTCCACGACCTCGCCGGGCTGCATTTCATTCATCCGGTATTCGAGAAATTCCTCAACCCTGCCCAGGGCTTCGACGATCTCGCCTATTTCCGCATGATGTCGCAGAAAAGCTCCGAATTCCGCACCCGGGGTCAGGAGATGCGCCGACTGGTGAAAGATCTCCCTGTATTTCGAATTGACCAGCACCACCCGGTCTTTGGGGTCAAGCATGATGAAACCGTCTGACAGCGCCTCGATGGCCTCGGCCAGACTATGGCGCACCGCCTCGGCCTGGGTTATCTCGCCGCGCTTGGCTGCCAGTCTCTCATGTTCTTCCAGACTTTCCTGGTATAAGACCAGAGCACGGGCGATATCGCCGATTTCATCGCCTCGATCGGTGGAGGGTACCGGCTGACCGGTTTCGCCACGGGTCAACCGCTGCACCGCGTGGGCAATCCCGGAAAGGGGCGTTACGACCGTAAACCGCACTACCGCATAACCCAGGCCGGCAACCAGAAAGGCGAGCAGCAGGCCGCTGACAAGCGCGCGGTCGCGCATGCGAGTGACCGGCGCGAGGATTTCCCGCAGATCGACCTGCGCGATGATCGCCCAGCGGGCGCCCAGAAAATACAGCGGCGCATAGGCCGACAGTTTTTCGGATTTTCTGCCGGCTTCATCGGTCTCAACGCTGATCATAACACCGGATTCCCCGTCGAGCGCGGCCTTCACGGGCCCCGAATCAACCCGGCGTTCGAGGATCGTCGATTGCGTCGCGAAGCGGGAATCGGTTCGAACGAGAAGATCCTGCCCGGCGATGAAGGTCTCCCCCGTCTCGCCCATGCCGGCGGCGACATTAATGACCCTGTTGATCCGACGCACGGGCATTTCGAAGACCAGCACGCCGAGTCGCTCTCCATCTTTGCCGTTAAGAGGCATGGCGACGAACCCGGTGGGGCGGCCGCCCATTCCAAGATAGGTATTGAAATCCACGAATATTTCAGCGATCGGCGATGGATTTTCGATGATTCCGCGAAAGGCGAGGCCAAGGCCGCCGCTTATATCGGTCTCGACAGACAGGTTGGTTGTAAAATCCTGCTGTTTCATCACCGAATAGATGGCCGTGCCCTGCATATCGACCAGCAGCAAATCGCGATAGCCATGCTGCTCGACGAATTCGCGCAACAGCGGATGGAACCGTTCGTGCGCCAGACTGTATGGCGACCCGTCGCCTGGACTGTTCAGTTGTTTGCGGCCCGCCGGCGGGTATGGATTTTCGTTGACGTAAATATCATACAGTTCCGGCCCCGCCGCGTCGCCAAGTCCCCGCCAGCCGGATGCCAATTCCTGAAATGCGTCCAGTACGACGGGATTGCCCGCCTGTTCTCTCAAGTCACGCCTGATCGAAGCCAGATAATCGATGATCGCCGCGCGGCGCGCCTCGAGAAGGGCCAGCAACTTTTCCTCGACCGATTGACGCAATTCCCCGGCGGCCAGCCGGTAATCCGCAACGGCAACGACACTGCCCGATAACAGCGCCACCAGGACAACAAGCAGGGTAATCTTCTGCGACAAACGCAAACTGCGGAACCGCCGCTTCTCTTTGGCTGTCGAAGACGACTTTATATTTGTCTGTTCGCTCATCGCATCCTAATACCATTACCGAACGCGTAAATCCCGGAAACCGTTGATCAGGAGCAGAATTCGCCTATTGTTGCGCCTTGGAAGGTATCGAACAAGCAACACGGCAATACAAGGGAGACACAGGTGTTTCTACATAGCATCGATCTGGAAACCGCCACGAAAATTGTGGATGCCGCCATCGCCAAGGGGCATGAGATGGGATTCTTGCCGCTGACCGTTGTCGTACTTGATGACAGCGGCACCATGAAGGCGATGAAGCGCGAGGATGGCGCCAGCCTGATCCGGCCTGATGTCGCGATGGGCAAGGCATGGGGTTGCCTGGGTTTCGGCGCCGGTGGTCGTGTAATAACCGGCCGGTCGGAAACCACGCCGGGCTTTGTCAACGCGCTGGCGACGATGTCCGGTGGCCGCATGGTGCCCTCGCCGGGCGGTGTGCTGATCAAGAATGCGGACGGGCGCATCGTCGGCGCGGTCGGCATTACCGGCGACACCGGCGACAATGACGAAATCTGCGCCATCGCCGGCATCGAGGCCACCGGCCTGACCGCCGACCCGGGCGTCTGGCCACAATAGGAAACGATAATGTTGATATGCATGGAAGGACTGCTGGAACCCGCGGAAATCAAGGAGTTGCGCGGGCTATATCTGACCGGGGAACTGATTGACGGGGCCAAAACCGCGGGCTGGAATGCCCGCGAGGTCAAAAACAATCTACAGATCATGCCGGGCTCAGAGGCGGCCAAACATGGCGATCGTATCCTGCGCGCCGCCCTGGGCCGCAACCTCACGGTTAGTTCGGCCCTGTTGCCCAAGCGGATAAAGCCACCCCTTTTAGCCCGCTACCTGCCGGGCATGTCCTACGGCGCCCATATCGACAATGCCATCATGAGAGTGCCGCCGGGCGAGGGTGGGCCCATGCGCACGGATATTTCCTGCACGGTATTCCTCAGCGAGCCGGATGAGTATGTGGGCGGCGAGTTAATCATGCAGGAACCAGGGGGCGAGAAAGCCTACAAGCTGGCGGCGGGCTGCGCTATCACCTACCCCTCGACGACGCTGCACCGGGTTGGCGAGGTAACCTCGGGCGCCCGCGATGTCGCCGTGACCTGGATGCAGTCCCTGGTATCGGACCCGCGGAAAAGAGAAATCATCCACGATGTCGACCGGACGCGCCGGGCTATTTTCGAAAAAGAAGGCAAGACCGACCAGTTCGACACCCTGTCGAAAACTCACGCCAACCTGGTTCGCATGTGGGCCAGCGTCTGACGCCGGACATAAAATAAGGGCGGGGTGCGCGATGCACCCCGCCCTTCGACCGCAATGGCCGTGTCTAGTGGAGTAAATCTAACGGATGGTACCCATGGGATCGTGTTTCCCGTCTCCCCGGCCGCGTTGCGCGCCGCTTGCGATGCGCCGGCATCGCGGCGCGACACGCGCCTTGCCGGATGAACTTGTAAAGCCGTCCCATGGGTACCATCCGTTAGATTCACTCCAC
>JADFVY010000481.1 GCA_015222795.1 Pseudomonadota bacterium
GGCAAGGAGTTCTACTATCAGCGCCGTGGCCAGATGGACATGGCCTGCAGCCATTGTCACGAAGACAATGCCGGCAACATGATCCGCGCCAACCTGCTGTCCGAGGGGCAAACCAACGGCTTCCCCACCTATCGCCTTAAATGGCAGGGCGTGGGCACGTTGCATCGCCGTTTTGCGGGCTGCAACAAGAACATTCGCGCCGATCCCTACAAGCGCGGCGCTGACGAATATGTCAATCTCGAGCTCTACCTCGCCTGGCGCGGCCGGGGACTGGCCGTGGAAACGCCGGCAGTCAGAAACTGAGTATTGACTTGCACGATCTTGGGGGATGCGGGTTAGACCGCATCCCCCATTTTATTTGGGGATAATTCATAGATGTTCACGCGCCGTGATTTTTTCACTCTTACCGCCGCGACTGCGACCCTTATGGGCGGCGCCAGCGGGCTTGCGCGGGCTGCGGCCACGCAGAAAATTACCCAGGACGACCTTCTGAAATTCGATCCGGTCGGCCAGGTTACCCTGCTGCATATTACCGATATTCACGCCCAACTGGTTCCCGTCTATTTCCGGGAACCGTCGGTAAATCTGGGCGTCGGCGAGGTCGATGGCCTGCCACCGCATATCACCGGCAAGGATTTCCTGAAGGAATTTTCCATCGCCGCCACCTCGCCGGAGGGGTATGCGCTGACCAGCAACGATTTCACCGCGCTGGCCGAAAATTACGGCAAGGTCGGCGGGCTGGACCGGCTGGCAACGCTGATCAAGGCAATCCGCGCGCAGCGGCCGAACAACACCTTGTTTTTCGATGGTGGCGACACCTGGCAGGGCTCCTACACCTCGCTGCAGGAACAGGGCGCCGACATGGTGCGCGCCATGAACGCCATGGGCACCGACGCCATGACCGCCCATTGGGAATTCACCTACGGTACCGAGCGTGTCGAGGAACTGATCGAGATGCTGGAATTCCCGTTCCTGGCGGGCAATGTCCGCGACACCGAATGGGAAGAGCCGGTATTCGACGGGGTCGCCTATTTTGAGCGCGGCGGCGTGAAGGTCGGTGTGGTGGGCCAGGCGTTCCCCTATACCCCCGTCGCCAACCCGCGCTACAAAATCCCGACATGGAGTTTCGGTATCCAGGAACGTCGGGTCCAGGAACTCGTTGACGAGGCGCGGGGCGAGGGCGCCGAACTTGTGGTGCTGTTGAGCCATAACGGCTTCGACGTCGACCGCAAGATGGCCAGCCGGGTCGAGGGCATCGACGTCATCCTGACCGGCCATACCCATGACGCCCTGCCCGTCGTGGTGGAGGTGGGCAGCACCTTGCTGGTCGCCTCGGGCTCGCACGGCAAGTTCCTGTCCCGCCTCGATGTCGAGGTGAAGGGCGGCAAAATGACGAACTATAATTACCGTTTGATCCCCGTCTTCTCCGACGTTATCGAACCGGATCCGGAAATCGCCGCCATCGTCAAAGGCATCCGCGAGCCGCACGAGGCGGAACTGGCCCGCGTGCTGGGCCGCACCGAGAGCCTGCTGTATCGCCGGGGCAATTTCAACGGCACCTTCGACGACCTGATCTGCCAGGCCCTGATGCAGGAGCGCGACGCCCAGATCGCGCTGTCGCCGGGCTTCCGCTGGGGCGCATCGCTGTTGCCGGGTCAGGACATTACGGTCGAGGACGTATACAGCATGACCTCGATCACCTATCCGGCGGCCTACCGAAACGAATTCACCGGCGAGTACCTGAAGGAGATTCTCGAAGACGTGGCGGACAATTTGTTCAACCCGGACCCCTATTACCAGCAGGGCGGCGACATGGTGCGCGTCGGCGGCATGTCCTA
>JADFVY010000062.1 GCA_015222795.1 Pseudomonadota bacterium
GACAGCGGCAAACCTTGGAGAATTATAAGCTGGAGGAAGTCAGGGAGATGCCACCGCACAACCATTCAAACAAACCGTATATCACGGGGCGACAGCACGAACTCGCCGGAAATTTCGACCAGGCAAGGGCCTGTTATTGTCAGGCCGTCTGCCTTAATCCGGACAATCCGCACTTTATTCGGGCCGCGGCAAATCTGGCCCGCCACATGGGCAACGCCGAGGACGCCAAGGCGCTCTTCCAGGAGGCGCTCGCCTGTGCCGGGATCGGCCCTGGTTCCCCGAACGCAAGGTTCACATCGCTGGTTTGCGGCGCCAGGGGGATATAGAGCCAAGCGGCGGCAGGGGGATATAGAGCCAAGCGGCGGCAGGGGGATATAGAGCCAGGCGGCGGCAAAGGGGTCAAGAGCCAGGCGGCGGCAGGGCCGGCCTCTATCCGCCGCCGCTGGCAATCTCCTGCAGCTGGGCACGCAGGATTTCGTTGTCGGCCTCCAGGGCGGCGAGGCGGATGGCGACGATGTCGCGGATCGAGACGATGGTCAGCGGGCGGAACCCATCGAGCACCGGCAGGTGGCGGATGCGATGCTGGATCATCATATCCGCGGCGTCGCGCACGTCGGTTTCCGGCATGCAGCCGACCACATTGGCGGTCATCAGCTCGCTCACCGGCCGGTCGAGCACGGCGGCGCCGGATTCATGCAGGCCCCGGGTGATATCGCGCTCCGACAGGATGCCGGCCATGTTTCCGTCGCCATCGACCACGGCCACCGAACCCACATGTTTTTCCGCCATCAGGGTGATGACGGCGGACACCGGGTCGTCGGGCATGACCATGCCCACCAGACCGCGATTGACGTCGACAATGTCGGATATTTTCATGGACCTCCCTCTTGATTTCGGTCGCGGCGTTACCGCGAGAGGCGGATTGTCGCCGCCGGGCAAGGCGGGAGTCAAGGCGCATTAGGATTATCGAATGTTAGTTATAATATCCCGACACCCCCTCGCCCAACCCCATGGAGGCCAGCATGAACCAATTCGAAGGCAAGTCCGTTATCGTTACCGGCGCGGGGCGCGGGGTCGGGCGGCAACTGGCGCTGGATTTCGCGGCGCGCGGCGCGCGGGTTGCGGTGAATTACAGCGCCTCGGCGGTGGGCGCGGGAGAGAAGGTGCTGGACGGCTTCGGCGGCGGGCGGGTGATGCGGTAATACCAGGACCCGCGAAAAGTTGAACGCCGGCCGGCACAATCTATGTATAGACTGGAACATCGGACGAAGAGAGACAGAGGAACAGGCGATGAGACTTACCGGAGTCAACCATCTGGCATTCATCACCAACGATCTGACCAAAACCATCCGTTTCTGGCGCGACCTGCTGGGGTTGCGGCTGGAGGCCGGGATCGGGCATGAGGGCTATCGCCATTATTTCTTCAAGCTGGGCGAGGCGAACCAGATCGCCTTCTTCGAGTATGAGGAGGCCGCGCCCATGGATTACAAATTCCATGGCGAGCGCAGTTCGGCGCCGCTGGGTTTCGACCATCTGTCGATGAGCGTGGACAGCGTGGAAGCGCTGTTCGCCTTCAAGGACAAGCTGGAGGCGGCGGGCGTTAAGGTGCATGGCGCGGTGGACCACGGCATCATCTGGTCGATTTATTTTTTCGACCCGAACAACATCCCGCTGGAGATTTCATGGGAGACCATGGCGGTCACCAGCCCGCCGGCGATGGACGAGGTCGAGCCGATGGCGATCGTGGCCGAGGGCGCGGGGCCGCAGCCCGGCCACTGGGCGGACGTCACCAACCCCACCCCGCGCGGCAAATTCACCGCCCACGGCGGCAACGCCTTCACCATGCGCGAAACCTTCATTCGCGAGGGCATCGGCGAGCTGAAGCCGGACTTCGTCGCCCTGATGAAGGAACAGACGCTGGGCAAGGCGAGCGACGCGGCGGAGTAGCCGGCGGCGAGGACCCTCCTGGTGCGAGAACATGCTGGTGCGGGAACATGGTTGCCGGTTTCGATCAGGCTGGCGATAATGTCATTGAGTCGCATGGAAAACTTGGAGAAAATCAATGGCGTTGCGTCGGCATGAGGTGACATTCGAGACCCTGTCACGGGAGTTCCTGGACGGGTTCGACGGGCTGGCCGCTTCCCAGGTGGGCGACGCCATGAATCGCGAGCAGATCATGGCCGCCGTCATCAAGCCGATCGCGCCGGGCACGCGGATTTGCGGCCAGGCCCGCACGGTCAACGCCATGGCCGGCGACAACGGCATTATCCATGCGGCGATTTCCTTTGTGCGGCCGGGCGAGATCCTGGTCGTCAACGGCATGGGGGTGGAGGACGTCGCCATCTGGGGCGAGGTGATGACCCATGCGGCGCTCAAACAAGGCATCGCCGGTATCGTGCTGGACGGGGCGGTGCGCGACGTGGCCGAGATGCGCGCGTTGGGTTTTCCGGTATTCTGCCGCGCCGTCGTGCCGCGCGGGCCGCACAAGGGTTTCGGCGGCACCATCGACGGCGCGATTTCCTGCGCCGGGGTCGCGGTATCGCCGGGCGACCTGGTGATCGGCGACGATGACGGGGTTGCCGTCGTGCCGCTGGCCGAGGTCAAGGCGGTCCAGGCCGCGGCCCGCGAGGCGCAGAAGCGCGAAAGCGTATGGCTGGAGGAAATCGCAAAGGGCAAGACCACCCGCGAACTGCTGGGCCTGCCCGAACCGGAA
The DNA here is from genome assembly GCA_015222795.1 of Pseudomonadota bacterium. Taxonomy (GTDB): domain Bacteria; phylum Pseudomonadota; class Alphaproteobacteria; order UBA8366; family JADFVY01; genus JADFVY01. The sequence continues at coordinate 2,714 of JADFVY010000062.1, forward strand.
CTCGTGCCGACCGATGATTAGCGGCGTGAATCGATCCGGGTGCGACGATATTACACGCCCTTGTTTGCCGCGATTAAGTATTAGGGTCCGCTGAATTAAGCTTGAATAAACTGGCGAATGGGATCATTACCTCACTCCAGTTTACCGAGGTTGAGAGAATGAGGAACCGATGACGGCTCGTTAAGGCGGCGTCAGCGGTTGTTGTCGTTTTCACAGCCCCGCAAAAAACACCAGCGGGTATTGCTTCAAGCGATGCATGTTTATCTGCCCATTGCCGAAATTTCGGTGAATATCCTCGTATTGCTCGGTCTCGGCGCCGGGGTGGGCATGATGTCGGGTATCTTCGGGGTGGGCGGCGGCTTCCTGATGACGCCACTGTTGATCTTCATGGGCATCCCCGCGCCCGTCGCGGTCGGCACCGAGGCCAACCAGATCGTGGCCTCGTCCGTGTCCGGGGC
>JADFVY010000482.1 GCA_015222795.1 Pseudomonadota bacterium
GGAAAAGGGCTTGCCGGCGGAGAGAATCGAGCGCCTGAAGGCCCCGGCCGGCCTGGATATCGGCGCCATCGAGCCCGAGGAAATCGCGCTCTCGATCATGAGCGAGATCGTCGCCCGCCGCCGCGCCGCCATGCGCGGGGTGGCCGAGGAGGAGGAAACTCCGGTCGGCGTTCGCGCCTGAGAGGGTTTGATCTGGCGCCGAGCGACCTCGTCCTTCGAGACGGGCCTCCGGCCCTCCTCAGGATGAGGAATCAAGCATTATAGCCCTCTTTCCAGCAATAAGATAAATGTCGAAGCCTCATCCTGAGGAGCCCTGACAAGGGCGTCCCGAAGGACGAGGCCGCGCCGCCTCCTACCCCTCTTCCTTCCCCGCGCGGACCTTCACGCGCAGTTCCTTGGCGAGTTTCCTGGCCTTGTCGATATCCTCGCGGGTCATCACTTCGTTCATGCCGCTGCGCAGGATCATGCCGCCCTGGTTGCCGCTGTCGGCGGCCAGCGTCGCCCAGGCATGGGCGGCGATGAGGTCCTGCTCCACCCCCAGCCCCTTGCGCAGCAGCTGGCCCAGATTGAATTGCGCCGTCGGGTGTCCCTGGTCGGCGGCGGCGCGAAACCAGCGGGCGGCCGCCGCGTCGTTCTGGTCCACCCCCAGCCCCTGATCGTACAGCGCGCCGAGGTTATTCTGCGCCCGTGCGTGGCCCCCTTCCGCGGCTGGGCGGAACAGGCGCGCGGCCTGGGCGAAATCCTGTTGCACGCCCTCGCCCTTGGCGTAAAGGGCGCCGAGACAGGTCTGGGCTTCCGCCGAACCGTTTCGCACGGCCATCGCGTACAGCTTGGCGGCGATTTCCAGGTTTTTCGGGATGCCGATGCCTTCCTCGTACATCGTCGCGGCGCAAAATTGCGCGTCCGGATGGCCCAGTTCGGCGGCCTGCTGAAACCAGAATGCGGCCTGGGCATTATCCTTGGCCACGCCGTCGCCGTTTTCATACATGATGCCCAGATTGTACTGGGCGTTGACCTCGCCATTTTCGGCGGCCTCGAAATAGAGATCCTTGGCCTTGCCCAGGTTCCGGGTGACGCCCTCGCCATGGGCGTACATGTAGGCCAGGATCGCCTTGGCGGGCTCCGACCCGTTTTCGGCCGCCTGGGCGAACCAGCTGGCGGCCTCTTCATGGCTCTGGCGGACCGACATGCCCAGATCGTACATGGCGCCCAGATTATACTGCGCCTCCGCATGGCCCTTGTTGGCGGCCAGCCGGAACAGCTTCATCGCCTCCCCATGGTTCGGCTCGATGCCCAGTCCCGAGGTCAGCATGTAACCCAGATTGCTCTGCGCCCCGGCATGGCCCTGGTCGGCCGCCTTGCGCCACCAGATCATGGCGTTTTCGTAATCGTAGCTCCGCAGCAGCAGCGTCTCGCCCAGATAATATTGCGCCTCCGCGTCGCCGGATTGCGCCAGCGGCTGATACATCTTCTGCGCCATGTCGTAATTGCCGCGGTCATACAGGATACGCGCTTTTTGGCGGGCTTCGTCGAGATTGGCTATCATGGATGCTCTTCTATCGTATTGCTCTTAACAAATGATATGCGGCGGTGGATTACCGGGATGCAATATCGTTTAATATCGCCTTCTTATACCAAGGCTCACTGATAAAGTCCCATCACATGGGTCTTTATCAGCGAGCCTTGGTATTACCGATCATGCGTTCGCGCCAGACCACATAGCCGCCGGCGCCCACGATGATCGCCGCGCCGGCAACGGTCCATGAGTCCGGGATCTCGCCGAAAATGGCGAAGCCGATCAGACTGGCCCAGACCAGCGAGGTGTAATTGAACGGCTGAAGCAGCGTCGCCGGCGCATGTTCCAGCGCCTTGATCAGGAACAGATGCCCGATAATACCGGTCACCGACAGGATCGCCATCAGGATCATGGCCTCGCCATCCGGGGTTTTCCACAAGGGCAGCCCGATGGCGGTCGCGGCGATGGCGCCGAATATGCCCAGATAGAGAATGCTGGTGGCGAAGTTGTCATGGAAACTGGCCTTGCGGGTCAGCAGGCTGTAGAATGCGAAACCCAGCGCCGCGGTCAACTGGATAAACCCGGCCGGGTCGAAGACCGTCAGCCCGGGCCGGATAATCACCAGCGCGCCGGCAAACCCGATTCCCACCGCCATCAGCCGCCGCCACCCCACATGCTCGCCCAGGATCGGCGCCGCCAGCGCGGTCGCGATAAGGGGATAGGTGGCGAACAGCGCATGGGCGTCGGCAAGCCCCATAAAGCGCAGGCCGAACGCGAAAATCATCATCTGGACGATCAGCAGCACCGAACGGAAAATCTGCAACCCGGGCGCCCTTGATCGAGCCGCCGCCCCAAGTCCGCCGCGCATGGCGGCGAAGATCACCGCGAACAGGGCAAAGGCCCAGAACCGCACCATGATGATCTGCGGCGGCGCATAATTCTGGACCAGCACCTTGGTGATACCGTCCTGCGCGGCGAAGATGAACACCGTCATCAGGGCAAGAATAATGCCCAACCGGTGCGATCGGGCTTGCGAATCGGCGGCGGGAATTGTGGCGGTGTTGCTCATGGGGCCAGCTTATAAAGCCTCCGCCCCCCGCTGTCCCATCTATTGATTTGTCTTTTCCGTATGTTCCCAGTCTGCACCGGCCCGCTCCCCCGCTCCCACGCTCCTCCTATTCCCAGGCGCAGGCTTCTTTCAGCGGCCCGGCCACCGCCGCCAGCCCGGCCAGCTCGAAGGCGGCGGTCAGCGGCTCGCCGCCGGCCACGGGGATCTGGAGGCGCAGGCGCTCGGCGCCCAGCAGCGCGGCGACAAACCGCGCAGATTCCCCGCTGTCCCACAGCCCCAGCCGCCGCCCGTCCGGCGCCAGGGTCAACTCGCCGGCCTGAACCTCGCCCGCGTCCAGCCGGGAATAGACCTGAACCGTCTCGCCCGCCAGGGCCCGCCCGAAACTGAACAGCGCCCGGGTCTCCCCCTGCTCGCAGCGCACCGCCAGCACCGGATAAACCGGCACCCCGCCGGCCCCGGCCACCGGATTAATCGCCGCCGTCCAGGCCTCGTAATCGGTCCATGCCGGATTAAGCCGGGACGGCCACGCATCAAGCACCCACCCCCCGGGATCGGCCCGCGCGGCCTCGTCGGCCGCCATGGCGGCGAGCCCGTCGTAGCAGTCCAGCCGCGCTGCATCTTCGTCGATCGCCAGGCAGGCGGAGAGATCGGCCGCGCCCTGGGCCATGGCTGCGGCCGACAGTAGAAATAAGGCAGAGGCCGCCAATATGGAAAAGAAAAGCCCGAACAGAGCCGGGGCGAGTAGGCGCATGAAACTCTCCTGAAAACGTGGTGGCGAGAATAGCAGGAGGCGGTAGTGTTTGGAAATCGATCCGTTGCTATCACATGACCTTGCGGGCGCCGTCGAGATTTCCCGGCA
>JADFVY010000483.1 GCA_015222795.1 Pseudomonadota bacterium
CTGTTTTATTTTATAATAAACAATGTATGCTTATTATAATGTTGTGTTTAACCGCTCGGTGGTCGGTGTTTTGGTCGATATTTTCCATAATACCGGGCCAAAAACCGCGGAAAACGTCTTTGCATGGGGTTGTTTTCAGGTTTTGAGGGCGGGCATCAGTTATCAGACTGACCGGCCAAGCAAGGATTCACTGCTCCCTCTGGGTCTCTGTGCCTCTGTGGTCAATGGCTTGCGGTTCCTCGTCCGCCGGGCGCGGTGCTGGGGGAGGGCGGGCTACCCGGATAGAACCGCACGGCGCCACAGGGCTGCGCATCGAAGATACGCAGTCCTTATCCCGTGGCCATCCCGCCGTGCGGGGTGTCTGGCTTCGGTGTCGGCTCTACTCCGCCGCCGCCGGCTCGGCCACCGGCTCCACTTTCGCGGCGCAGAACTTGAACCCCGGTATCTTGCCGAACGGGTCAAGCTGCGGGTTGGTCAGGAAGTTGGCCGGGGCCTCGGCGAAGCAGAAGGGGATGAAGAGGGCGCCCTCGGGCACCGCCCCGTCCTGGCGGACCCTTAGCGAGATGGCGCCGCGCCGCGTGCCGACGCGGACCCAGTCGCCCGGCGTCAGGCCCAGGCGGGCGACGTCCCTGGGCGAGACCGAGACCACCGCCTCGGGCTCCAGCGCGTCCAGCACGCTGGCGCGCCTGGTCATGGCGCCGGTGTGCCAATGTTCCAGCATGCGGCCGGTGGTCAGGATCATCGGGTAGTCGTCGTCGGGCATTTCGTCCGGCGATACCAGGTCGGCCGGCACGATGCGCGCCCGGCCGCTGGCCGTCGGGAAGCCCTCGGCGAACATGATCTCGTTGCCCGGCTGGTCCGGCCCGGCGCAGGGATAGGTGACGACCTCCTCGGCCTCCAGCCGGTCCCAGGTGATATTGTCCAGCGACTTCATCACATGCTTCATCTCGGCGAAGACCTCGCCGGGATGGCCGTAATTCCAGTCCAGCCCCATGCCTTGCGCGATCGCTTGCGTGATCTCCCAGTCGGGGCGCGCCTCGCCCGGGGGCGACACGGCGGCGCGGCCCATCTGGATCTGGCGGTTGGTGTTGGTGTAGGTGCCGGTTTTTTCGGCGTGTGCCGCGGCCGGCAGGATGACGTCGGCATGCCAGGCGGTCTCGGTCATGAAGATGTCCTGCACCACCAGATGCTCAAGGGCGGCCAGCGCCTGGCGGGCGTGGGTCTGGTCGGGGTCGGACATCGCCGGATTCTCGCCCAGGATATACATCGACTTGATCTTGCCGGCGTTGATCGCGTCCATGATTTCGACCACGGTCAGGCCGCGTTTCGGATCCAGCTCGGTACCCCAGAAGGCGCTCATCTCGTCGAAAATCGCGGCGTCCTCGACCGATCGGTAATCGGGGAAGACCATCGGGATCATGCCTGCGTCCGAGGCGCCCTGGACGTTGTTCTGGCCGCGCAGGGGATGCAGGCCGGTACCCGGGCGGCCAACCTGGCCGGTGATCATGCAGAGCGCGATCAGGCATCTTGTGTTGTCGGTGCCGTGCACATGCTGTGACACGCCCATGCCCCAGAACACGATCGAGGCCTTCGATGTCGCGAAGTCGCGGGCCACCTGGCGGATTGTCGCGGCGTCGATGCCGCAGATCTCCTCCATCGCTTCCGGCGAGAAGCCCTCGACCTCCTCGCGCAGCTCCTCGAAGCCATCGGTATGGTCCAGGATGTATTGCGCGTCGTACAGCCGTTCCTTGATGATCGTATGCAGCATGGCGTTCAGCAGCGCCACGTCGCGGCCCGGCTTGAACTGCAGATGTTTGGTGGCGTGGCGGCTCAAACTCTGTTTCTGCGGGTCCAGCACATAGAGCTTCGTGCCCTTCAGCGCCGCCTGCTTCAGATAGGTCGCGGCGACGGGGTGGTTCTGGTTCGGCCGCGCGCCGATCACGATGATGCATTCGGCGTCGTCGGCGGCCGTGAAGGGCGCGGTAACGGCGCCCGAGCCGATGCCTTCCATCAGGCCGGCCACCGAGGATGCGTGGCAAAGCCTTGTGCAATGGTCGACATTGTTGGTGCCGAATCCGGTGCGCACCAGCTTCTGGAACAGATAGGCTTCCTCGTTGGAGCATTTGGCCGAGCCGAAGCCGGCCATGGCCGACGAGCCGTCGCTCTCCTTCACCGCCTTCAGGCCGCCGGCGGCGCGTTCAAGCGCCTCTTCCCAGCTTGCCTCGCGGAACAGTTTCGTCCAGTCGCCGTCCTTCAAATCCATCTGCCAGTCCTTGGGCGCATCGTCGCGGCGGATCAGCGGTTTGGTCAGGCGGTGGGGATGGTTGATATAGTCGAAGCCGAAGCGGCCCTTTACGCAGAGCCGCTGTTCGTTGGCCGGGCCGTCGCGGCCGTCGATCGAGACGATCTTGTCGTCTTTCACATTGACCGTGGTCTGGCAGCCCACCCCGCAGAAGGGACAGAGCGAATCGACCGATCTGTCGGCGAAGACGGTGCGCGTGCCGGCATCGTCCAGCAGGTTCGCCTCCATAAGCGCGCCGGTCGGGCAGACCTGGACGCATTCGCCGCAGGCCACGCAGGTGCTGTCGCCCATCGGGTTGTCGAAATCGAAGATCACCTTGGCGCCGGAGCCCCGGTAGGCCATGCCGATAACGTCGTTGACCTGGATCTCGCGACAGGCGCGAACACAGAGGGTGCAGTTGATGCAGGCGTCCAGATTGACGCGCATCGCGGTGTGGCTGGAATCGGGCTTCGGGCCGGTGCGCGCCGGGAAGCGGCTGTCGGCGACGCCTACATGCTCGGCCCATTGCCAGAATTTCGAATCGGGGTCGGGGGCGGTCTCGCGCCTGGGCTGGTCGGCGGCGAGCAGTTCGAAGACCATCTCGCGGGCCTTTTTCGCGCGCTCGCTGGCGCTGTGCACCACCATGCCGTCGGCCGGCTTGCGCTGGCAGGAAGCGGCCAGCACGCGCTCGCCCTCGATCTCCACCATGCAGGCGCGGCAGTTGCCGTCGGCGCGGTATCCCGGCGCGGGCGAATAGCACAGATGGGGGATCTCGGTGCCCTCGCGCGCGGCGACCTGCCAGATGGGCTCGTCCTGGGCCGCCGTGACTTCGCGGTCGTTCAGCGTGAAGGTGATCTTGTCCGCCGTCATGTCACAGATCCTCCGGGAAATGTTTCATTGCCGTCAGGATGGGGTTGGGGGCCGCCTGGCCGAGGCCGCAGATCGAGGCGTCCATCATCACCGTCGACAACTCCTCCAGCAGCGGTTTGTCCCAACTGTCCTGGCTCATCAGTTGCACCGCTTTTTCCGTGCCGTTGCGGCAGGGCGTGCATTGGCCGCAGCTCTCATCCTCGAAGAAGCGCATCAGGTTCAGCGCCACATCCTTCATATTGTCCCGGTCCGACAACACGATCACCGCGGCCGACCCGATGAAGCAGCCGTGGGGCTGCAGCGTGTCGAAATCCAGCGGGATGTCATCCAGGCTGGCGGGCAGGATGCCGCCCGATGCGCCGCCCGGCAGGTAGGCCTTGAAGTCATGGCCGTCTTCCATGCCGCCGCAGAATTCCTCGATCAGCTCGCGGATGGTGATGCCGGCCGGGGCCAGTTTGACGCCCGGCTGCTTGACCCGGCCCGAGACCGAGAAGGAGCGCAGTCCCTTGCGGCCGTTGCGGCCCTCGCTCGCGAACCAGTCGGGGCCCTTCTCGACGATGTCGCGGACCCAGAACAGCGTCTCGACATTATGCGGCAGGGTCGGCAGGCCGAACAGACCAACCTGGGTGGGGTAGGGGGGCTTGTGCCGCGGCAGGCCGCGTTTGCCCTCGATCGATTCCATCATCGCGGATTCCTCGCCGCAGATATAGGCGCCGGCGCCGCGGCGAACCTCGATGGTCACGCCCTTCGACAGGCCGGCCTTCTCGACCTTCGCCAGCTCGTCCTTCAAGACCTTGATGACGCCAGGATATTCGTCGCGGGTATAGACATAGACCCGCTCGATTTCCGTCGCCCAGGCCGCTACCAGCATGCCCTCGATGAAGCGGTGCGGGTCGGTCTCCAGATAGTGGCGGTCCTTGAATGTGCCGGGCTCGCCCTCGTCGCCGTTGACCGCCATGACACGCGGTTTCGGCTGCTCGCGGATGATCTTCCATTTCAGGCCGGACGGGAAACCCGCGCCGCCCAGGCCGCGCAAGCCGGAATCCTGCATTGTCTTGACCATGTCGTCGGCCGTGCGGTCGCCCTTCAGGCAGGACTCCAGCAGACCGTAGCCGCCGTCGGCGCGGTATTTGTCGAAATCCGTGTAGGCAGGGATGACCGGATGGGTATCGCCAGATTCAGCGGCGGCGGCCAGCGATTCGATCGTCGCGTTCCCGATATGGCGATGGCCAACCTCGGCGACCGGCGCGTTGGCGCAGCGGCCCATGCAGGGCGCCGGCACGACGCGAACCTCGCGGCCCAGCTTGCCTGGCAGTTCTGCCAGCAGGGCCTTGGCGCCCTTCATCTCGCAGGTCAGGCTGTCGCAGACCCGGATGGTCAGCGGCGCCGGCGCCTGTTCGCCGTCCAGCACCACGTCGAAATGGGCATAGAAGGTGGCGACCTCGAAAACCTCGGCCATGGGCAGGTGCATATCTTCCGCCAGCGCCTGCAGATGCGCCGCCGACAGGGATCCATATTTGTCCTGGATCGCATGCAGATATTCGATCAACAGGTCGCGCCGGCGCTCGCCCTCGCCCAGCAGGGCGCGGATTTCATCCAGGGCTTTGGTTTCGAGCTGCCGACCCTTGGTGAAGACCGGCGCCTTGCGTCGGCCGGAACCGGGATGGTTATGCCTTTGGCCCGTTTGCGCGCCGGATGTCGTAACCGTCATACTCGCCCTCTTTTATAAAACGACATTGGTTCAAACGGCCCTTTGGCAAGCCGCCCAAATCTGCTGTCGCTCAATCGATTATTTATATTGGTATACCATATACCAGAATATTGCCCACCACAAAGGGTGGTTTTGTCCCTATACGAAAATACGGTTCAACAGGACAGGATAATCTTGCCCTTGTGACCCGCGCTTTCCATCAGGCGGTGTGCCTCGGCGGCGTCGGCCAGCGGCAAGGTCGTGTTGACCACCGGTTTCAGCTTGCCCGCGTCGAACAGCGGCCAGACCTTTTCCTCCAGTTCCCGCGCGACCCGGGCCTTATAGGCGTTGGGCCGGCTGCGCAGTGTTGACCCCGTATAGTGCAGCCGCTTCAGCATTATCGGCATCAGGTTGATCTGTACCTCGGCGCCCAGCGCGAAAGCCAGTTGCACGATTCGGGCGTCCGGCTTCGCCGCCTTGATGTTGCGCGCAATGTAGGGCCCGCCGACGATGTCCAGGATAACGTCAGCGCCGCCGAATGTTTCGCGGAC
>JADFVY010000063.1 GCA_015222795.1 Pseudomonadota bacterium
AGACGCCGCAACACCGTGCGGTATCTCGGGTTCCGGTCATTACCGCGGATGGTCGAAACCGTCTTTGAAGTGGCAATTTATTGCCCAGAGCCGCCAGTCTGACTGGCGGCTCTTGCCATGTGGTTGGCCCCGCGCCATAACGTGGCCATGCCATCGATACTCCCCCTCGACGACCGGTCCATCGCCATCGCGGTCGAGCATATCCGCGCCGGGCGGCTGGTCGCCTTTCCGACCGAGACGGTCTATGGGCTGGGCGGGGACGCCACCAATGGCGCGGCGGTCGCGGCGATTTTCGAGGCCAAGGGCCGGCCGCGCTTCAATCCGTTGATCGTGCATGTGCCGGACATGATCGCCGCGCGGCGCATCGGCGATTTCGACAAGCGGACCGAGGAACTGGCCTCGCGGTTCTGGCCCGGGCCACTGACCCTGGTGGTCAAGCGCCGGGCCGACAGCGGGATATCCGAACTGGCCAGCGCCGGCCTGGAAACGGTGGCGATCCGGATGCCGGCGGATCGCGGCGCGCGGACCTTTCTGGCCGAGGCGAACCGCCCCCTCGCCGCCCCCAGCGCCAACCGCTCCGGCAAGATCAGCCCAACCACCGCGCAACATGTGGCCGATGAACTGGGCGATGCGGTGGCGCTGATCCTGGACGGGGGCGCTTGCGAAGTCGGCCTGGAATCCACGGTACTGGACATGAGCGGCGAGACCCCGGTGCTGCTGCGCCCCGGCGGCGCGGCGCTGGAAGAGCTGGAAGAGGCGCTGGGCCGCAAGATAGAGATCGCCGGACCCGGCGCGGCCATCGCCTCGCCGGGCATGCTGGAAAGCCACTACGCGCCGGGCCTGCCGCTGCGCATGGAGGCGGCGCGGGCGGCGGCAGGCGAGGCGCTGCTCGGCTTCGGCCCCGCCCCGGCCGCCACCCTGAACCTCAGCGAGTCCGGTGATATGCGAGAGGCCGCGGCCAATCTGTTCGCTATGCTCCGCACCCTCGACCGCCCAGATTTTGCCGCCATCGCCGTCATGCCGATCCCGGAACAGGGCCTCGGCCGCGCCATAAACGACCGCCTGCGCCGCGCCGCCGCCCCGAGATGTTGACCTCTCGCGCCGCAAAGTCGCGAAACGACCCCATGCAAAGACGATATCCGCAGTTTTCAGAAGGGTAATGCTGCCTAGCCCCCAATTCTAATAAATTGCGATTGGTTCCGTTCAAATGATTCAATTCAAAAATTCAGATATCCTCCCAAATCCATTTTCATATCACAATACCGATTGTAATTTTGTTGATTAATAAACAGGAAGGTAGAAATAATGGGATATGAGCTTCACATTACACGGTCACCTACACTCGACGAGGAGAACACAATCTCTCGGGAGGAATGGGATTCATATATCGAGGCGGCGCCGGATTTTGATACTACCGAAATACTTAGCGCAGGCGTCGAAGGTACAGATACGGTTATCTCTATCCCCGGCGATGGTATCGGGTTATGGGTCGATAAGGCCGGTTCTCGAGAAGTTCCCTTTAGTTATTGGCGGGGAGCTATCTCGGTTAAAAGCCCAGACAAGCCGATCATCGAGAGAATGGCTGAGGTAGCAGCCTCGTTCGATGCGTATGTCGTTGGCGACGAAGGGGAGATTTATTATCCTGAGTCAGAAAAACCGTCTGGTTTGGGAAGCCCGTTGAACGCTATTCTCCGATTTATTCGTGGTGGACGGTAGACCCCGATTCTGCCGATGCAATGAGTTTATTCGAGGCCCAAGGAATAGACGGCTCGAGTAACCAGAAAAAATGCCAGCAAGCCCCAGGGGATAAGGAAAACCACCGCGAGAGCTGCCGGTATCGTTATCCTGGCTGCCCCGTATGATGCACCCTTGAAAATCGGTCGAATTCGCATGAACGACCAGATGACGAACTGCAAATGTCCGCCGATAATCAGTGGCAGGATAAGGAGGTTGATGTAGTACCTGCCCGAATGGCCAACGCTCCAATAGATGACGCCGCCGCCGAGCACCAGTGACCAGCAAGCAAAAAGGGCCATCCCAGGGTATAGAGTTGTTGCCGCCGCCCAAAACCTACTCATCCACCGCACCCTCACATCACTTCTCACGCCGCCGTCACGCCGCCATCCACCGGCAATCCCACGCCGGTCATGAAGCTGGCCTGGTCGGAGGCCAGGAACAGCACGGCGCGGGCGACTTCCTCGGGCGTGCCGACGCGGCCCATGGGGATGATTTTGGCCATCGCGGCCAGGCCTTCCTCGTCCGTGATCCCGGCGGCGCGGAATTCGCCGGTCAGCATCGGGGTCATGATTTCGGTCGGGCAAACCGCGTTGACGCGGATGTTCTCGCCCGCATGATCCAGCGCCATTGCCTTGGTCATCAGCAGCAACCCGCCCTTGGAAGCGCAATAGGCCACCGCGTTCTGGCCGCCCACCAGCGCCCAGTCCGATGCGATATTGACGATCGACCCGCCGCCCTGTTCGCGGATAGCGGGGATCGCGGCGCGGCTCATCCGGAAGGCGGCGGTCAGGTTCACCGCGATGGTCTCGTTCCATTGCTCGTCGGTGGTCGATTGCGCGTCGCCCGAATGGATAATCCCGGCATTGTTGACCAGCACGTCCAGCCGCCCGAACCGGTCCAGCACGGCATCGACCAGGCGGCCACAGGCGTCGGTATCGGTAACGTCGGCGGCCACGAATTCGGCCGTGCCGCCGTCCGAGGCTATATCCGCCGCCACCTCGGCCCCACGCCCCGCGTCGCGACCGGTCAACAATACGGCCGCGCCCGCATCGCCAAAGGTCCGCGCGACCGCCGCCCCGATGCCCGAAGTGCCACCCGTCACCAATACCGCCGTTCCGCTGAAATCCATTGCCCCGCCTCCTGTTCCGGTTGTCCACCTGGTTCATTTTGCCGGATGAGCCGGCTGATTGGAAGATCGGATGGCGCGGCTCGGCCTTCCGGCGCGAATTTTTCGCTTGCATTCCGGCCGGGCCGGGTCCATTGGCGATAAAGCAAGGGATCCGGGGAAAGGACGCGGCCATGGCTGAAAATGGAAAAGTCATACTGGTTCTGGCGGACGGTCTGCGGGCCGACACCGCCATGCACGAGATGGGATTTCTGGAGAGCGCGGTAGCCCATGGCCGGGCCAGCCGCCGGGTCATGCTTTGCGAACTGCCCAGTCTGTCGCGCTCGCTCTATCATACGATCCATACCGGCCTGCCGCCGCAGGTTCACGGCGTCATCAGCAACGACATGGTGCGCACGGGCGAGCACGATAACCTGTTCAGCCTCGCCCGCGCGGCCGGCCTGCGAACCGCGGCGGCGGCCTATAGCTGGTTTTCGGAGCTCTACAATCACACTCCCTTCGACCCGGTGATGGACCGCGAGGTAGATGACGAATCCCGCACCATCCAGCATGGGCGGTTTTACAAGGACGGGGCGTTCCCGGACACCGAACTGTTCCGCGCGGCCGACATGCTGGTGCGGCGGTTCGAGCCGGACTATATGCTGGTCCACCCCATGGGATGCGATCATATCGGCCATCTGCACGGCGGCGAGTCGGCGATCTACAAGCAGACCGCCGCCAATATCGATAATCTCCTGGCGCTGTCCGCGCCGGGCTGGCTGGAGTGTGGATATCAGGTGCTGGTCACCTCGGATCACGGCATGGACGCAGAGGGCTGGCATGGCGGGACGCGCCAGGAGGTTCGCGCCATTCCATTCTATCATCTCGGGGTGGAAGAGGGCAGACCGGTACCTGAAACGGCCTCGCAGCTCTCCGTCGCGCCCACGGTCCTGAAGCTGCTGGGCCAGCCGGTTCCACCCTCGATGACAGCCCCGGCCCTTTAACCGCGCGGGGGCAGGCGCGGGAATGTCCGCCACCGGCCCGGCGCGTCTGGCCAAGTGAATCCGGCAAGGCTGGCCCTATCGGCATTGGGCCAGCCGGTGATATGTTTCATGCAGGTTTCAAGCTGTCGGCCAGTTTTCGTTATACGGTAACCACCGGCGTGGGAGGGTACGCACCCCACTGCGCGGTTTGATATTGGAGTTTTAGTCATGCGCTATCCGACGAACGATCTCGAACATTTCTTCATGCCCTTCACGGCCAACAAGGCCTTCAAGGCAAATCCGCGCCTGATGGTGGCCAGCAAGGGCATTGAGTGCGAGGCCGTCGACGGCCGCAAGCTGATCGACATGTCCTCGGGCCTGTTCTGCGCGCCGGCCGGGCACAGCCGCCCGGAAATCGCCGACGCGGTTTCCGAGATGCTGCGCGAATGCGCCTATGTGGCGCCGTTTCAGCACGGCCAGCCCGCCGCCTTCGAATTGGCGCGGCGCCTGAAGGCCATCATGCCGGGCGACCTGAACTATACCTTCTTCACCAATTCCGGTTCGGAGGCGGTGGATACCGCGCTGAAGATCGCGCTGCAGTATCACCGCGCCAAGGGCGAGGGCCAGCGCATCCGTTTCGTCGGCCGCGAGCGCGCCTATCATGGCGTGAACTTCGGCGGCATGTCGGTGCAGGGCATGGTCAAGAACAAGGAGGCCTTCGGGCCGGGCCTGGTCGGCGTGCTGCATATGCGCCACACCTGGAGCAAGGACGAGCTGTTCGTGCGCGGCCAGCCGGAAAACAATGGCGTTGAGCTTGCCAACGACCTGCAGCGCTTCTGCGATTTGCATGGCGCGGACACCATCGGCGCCTGCATCGTCGAACCGGTGGCCGGATCGACCGGCGTATTATGCCCGCCCAAGGGCTACCTGAACCGCCTGCGCGAAATCTGCGACAATAACGGCATCCTGCTGATCTTTGACGAGGTCATCACCGGCTTCGGCCGCGTCGGCGGCAATTTTGCCGGCGACGTATTCGGCGTGACGCCCGATATCATGACCATGGCCAAGGCGTTGACCAACGCCGCCATCCCGATGGGCGCGGTCGCGGTCACCGACCATGTCTACAAGACCATCACGGACGCCACGCCGGGCGTGGAAATGTTCCACGGCTATACCTATTCGGCCCATCCGGCGGCCTGCGCGGCCGC
>JADFVY010000484.1 GCA_015222795.1 Pseudomonadota bacterium
CTTGCCCGAAGAACCGGTCGCCGATAGCGGGACGGTTGGCCGGCGAGCGCGCTTGTGTTTGTTTATGCGCCCGTTCGGATGGCAGGCCGCGGCGCGCCCCCCGATAGCGTGACAGTCGGCCGCGGCGCGCCCCCCGATAGCGTGACAGTCGGCCGCGGCGCGGCCGTGCCCCCCGCCGGCATCGCCCAGCGCGTGGCGCAGTTGAGGCAAAGCACGGTCCGACCGTCAGGCATAAGATGCGCGGCGCAGACAATGAAGCGCAGGCCGCAGCAGGGACAGATAATACTCATGACAAACAATTCCCCGTTTCATTGTCAAAGCGGATATTGGGCGATCTACCCCCCAAGTCTTTGAAAACGGGCCGACGTGGCCCCGGTCGGTAAATTGCCCTCCATGGAGACAACGCATGGCGCGGGGTTTTGTTCCAGAAGTGGCGCCCGATGTCATTCGCCCCGCGCGGCGGGCTCATCCTTGTCTGTTGAAGGACGAAGGATGGTGCCGGGAGCAGGCGACGGATCGCCGATCCGCTGCAGCGGATCGGCGTGGCCCTTAGAGAGGATGCTCGCCACCGTACCGCCCCTAGATGCCAGAAAACAAAGGGCAATCCAAAGTAATTGACACTGCGTATAATAAAACGTAAAATAAACAAATAATAAAAACACGTTTAAGTCAGGTATAAACTATGTCAACGGCGTGTATAATAGACTTGTAGGTTGCTTGTATATGACTAACAACCCACATTTAAGGAAATAAGATGAAACTAACGACCACGTTGCTTTTAAAACCCGGCATAACCAACCCGAATTTTTGGTCGCCTGATAGATCCAGCCAGACTGAGCGAAATAAGATTCGTAGTACGGTTTTACAACGAGACGGGAACGCCTGTTTATACTGTGGTCATGCCGCTTCCAAGTACATGCACCTTCACCACGCAAACGATACGGGATCTTCTGACCCAGCTCATTTGATAACATGTTGCGTGGCATGTCATGCGGTCCTGCACATGGGCCGTAACTTAAGCCTAGGTGTAATTGAAATCTGGAAAACGCCGCTTTCACAGGTCGAAATTGTCAGACGCACGCGAGAGGGTGTGGCGAGCGGAAAGACTCTCAGCCAGGTACAGAAAACCCTGCGCTTGGAGAAGGGCCATTACGACCCCGGTAGCGTGGAATATGCCAATGATCTGATTGCGTCGATTGGTTCGAGTCCTCGGGCATATTTAGATGAACCGTTGAAGGCGGTCTTTGTGAAACTCAAACGTTGGCAGATCGAGTAGCCACCATTAAACCGCCGACCCGGTGTCGGCGTTGGCTACGCCCCCGGCGCGTTAGCGCTGGGGGCAAGCCCGGCCGACGCAACATGGCCCCACCGAGTAGCCGCGATCCCCCAAATCCCGGCCGGGGATAAATCCCCTTACCTCATACTCTCAAAGCGTATTATCGGTTATGTCGGCTGAGTCGCCGGTCGAACAGGGGTGCCACGAATGAACAGGCAGGCATGCGCCCATCCTGTTACGAGCGCGTTCAAGCGCTAACCAAACATTTTGGCCTTACATGTCATCTTGCGGGCCGAAAGCCGACCTGTCGAACCGCTGCCTCGCACAGCCGCTATCGATCCCTTTTTGGGAAGTCAGCGGCAGGCATTCTCCAAGTCCGGGAATGATCCATCTTAGGCTCATGCTGTCTGACCGGGTGATCTTGATCCATGTCATTACCGCGATGGGCCTGGAGTGGTAGGCCGACACCAGCACAGGAGGAGACGGTTACCGCTGGAGTGAATTTACAAGCGATCCGGGAAATATCGACTCATGTCTGACAAAATGAAAAAGACGGTGGAGCGTCTGTTCGCGATGGCCGGTATAGAAGTCGATGGCAAGAATCCTTGGGATATAAAGGTTCATGACCCGCGTTTTTATAGACGCGTACTCTCTGACGGCATTCTTGGTATAGGCGAGTCTTATATGGACGGTGACTGGGATTGCGAGCAGTTGGATGAAGCGGTGAACCGTGCCTTCCATAGCGATTTATACAATCGGATGACTGAACTTTCCTGGCACGACAAGCTGCAAGGTCTTCAGGCTCGTCTTATGAATATGCAATCGAAAAGACGTTCACATGAGGTTGGCCAGGCTCATTACGACAATGGAAATGAGCTGTATGAAGCAATGCTGGGCAAGCGGATGGTTTACTCTTGTGGATATTGGCGCGCAGGTGCACATAACCTTGATGAAGCACAAGAAGCAAAGCTTGATTTGGTGTGTAGGAAAGTAGGACTTAAAGAAAGTGAAACAGTACTTGATATCGGTTCGGGATGGGGGAGTTTCCTGATATATGCAGCGGAGAAATATGGAATAAAAGGCACCGGATTGACGGTCTCTAAAGAACAAAAAGCTCTTGCAAATGAAAAAAGTGAAGGATTGTCTGTAGAAACATTAATTCAAGACTATCGAGAGCCTATTCTTGATGCTGGCGGCAGCCCACGTTTATTTGATCATATTGTTTCTATTGGCATGGTCGAACATGTTGGCCCAAAAAATTATCGTATATTCATGGAAGTGGTCGATAAGCATCTGAAGCCGGGCGGTTTATTTCTTCTGCATGTTATTGGGCAACCAACTTCAGTTCAGACAAACGACCCCTGGACACACAAATATATTTTTCCAAATTCGCAGGCACCCTCGATGACACAATTGGCCGAAGCCTCGGAGGGTATCTTTCACATCGAAGATATCCATACGTTTGGCACCGATTATGAACCCACTTTACTGGCCTGGCATAAGAATTTTAATGACAACTGGGATACGCTCAAAGAGTTCCGGAATGAGGACGGGAGTTCGAAGTACGATGATCGGTTCTTCAGGATGTGGAACTACTATTTATTGGGCGCCACGGGCTTGGCTCGATCTCAGAAAGCAGACCTTTGGCAAATCGTTTTCTCGCGTGGCGATATCCCAGGTGGATATCGCGCCATTCGCTTGTAACCCACCCTGTTTGAGACGTGGCCCCTGAAGCCGCCGGCCCACGGCCCCGATTCTTGAAATACAACCCTACAGCTGTTATGGTTTTTCCCCGAGGAGGCGCCGGAAGCAAAACAGGCGCCGGAAAGGAATGCGCATGTCGCTGACCAACCTGAAGGATGGGCTCAACACCGGTATCGACAGCCTCGATTACGAGCACCGCAAGCTCGTCGGCGTGATGGAGGCGATTTGCGACAGCTTCGACCGCGCCGATTCCGCGCCCGAGGTTTCCGACCTGTTCGGCAAGCTCTATGCCGAGGCATCGGCGCATTTCGCCCTCGAAGAGAGCCTCATGCGTGAGAAGAAATACCGCCTCTACGACGCCCACAAGGCCGACCATGAACAACTGCTAGACCAGATCCGCAACATGATGGAAGCCTGTGAGGACGGCAAGTGCACCGACTGCGGCATGAACCTGCGCGCCTGCCTGGAAGCCTGGTTCGCGGGCCACGTGACGGAGGCGGATAGCGGACTGCGTGGGTTGGCCGGCCCCTCCGGGTAGCCGCGAGCCCCGATCCCAACAGGGATAAAGCCTTTTACTTCAACCGCCCATCCTGTTACGAGCGCTTTCAAGCGCTAACCAGACATGTTGGCCTTCAAAAGCCACTTGCGGGCAAAAAAAGACATCTCAAGCCACTGTCTCGGATAGCCGCGCATGACCCGTTCGAGACATTTATGTTGATGCGATCTGCTACACGTATCGACCTTTCCGCACAGCATCGGTCAGACCGCCAACATAGAACGCGACTAGAGACTCGCTCAGGGCCTCGGCCGTTTCATGCGTGGCAAGTTTCCGACTGCCTTCGAGCGAACAAATCCCATGCAGGGCCGACCAGAGCGCTCTTGCTGAATGAACTCTCTCCTTCTCCTTCCCAGGCGGAAACAGCGGGCTCAAGGCGACTTCGACCAATGCCAGCAGTCGAAGAACCTTTTCATAGTGCCATTCAGGCAATTTCCGGTCATGGGGTAGGTGATGCTCGAACAGCAGGCTCCACCGGTTTCGATGGCGCCTCGTAAACGCAATGTAGCCTTTGCTCAGTCGCGTCAACGCCGCCTCGGGTCCACCATCGACCGGGATATCCTTTAACGCCTGGTAGAGAGCGTCCAAGGTTCTGCCGTTCAAATGAACGATCAGGTCATCGAGATCGGCAAAGATATTGTACAGCGTGCCATGCGAGTAGCCGATCTCGCTCGCTACCTTGCGAACGGTGAGGTTTTTCGGCCCCTTGGCTTGGAGAACGCGTTCCGCAGCGTCCAGCGCCAAGCCGTAAAGTTCCTCGCGACTGTGATCGGAACGACGCCCCATATCCTGATATCCATTCTCGAAAGGCCTAACGGGGAAAAATTATATTGACCACTGGTTAAATTCAAGTTACATAATTGACCGTTGGTCAATTATGTTGACCCTGGAACCGACGAAAGAAGGAGGCCAGAAAATGTTTTCCGACTTGATCGAAGGGATCGCGTTCGTATGCATGCTCGCGCTGGTCTTTGTATTGTGGCGCTCAAGACTAACCGGGTTCGCCTTCAAGATTCTGCGCCTTGGGGCGCGGGCGCCGCAGCCCCAGGACGCTTGTGGCTTCTCCGTGGATCAGGGCGATCTGGCCAGTGAGGCCACATGCGCCCTGACTGAACAGGCCGACGGGGACTTCCTCGATCTGTTCGAATGTTTCGAATAGGGGACGGGGTCGTGGCCTCGACTCGCGGAATTCCGGGGACCGAATTCGTGTCCCGGAATTCCGCACAATTCCCCTGCGCTGCGTTTGTCGAGGTTCCCGTGATGGCCGAGGCCAACGGACAATCCGAGACTTTTCACCGGCAGGCGCCATGTGCGGTTTTGACAGACGCGGTTACTTCATAGGCAACTTTTGATACATTATCTCCAATGGA
Organism: Pseudomonadota bacterium; assembly: GCA_015222795.1. Taxonomy (GTDB): domain Bacteria; phylum Pseudomonadota; class Alphaproteobacteria; order UBA8366; family JADFVY01; genus JADFVY01. The sequence continues at coordinate 4,907 of JADFVY010000484.1, forward strand.
AACCATTCTCACAGTTGTAGCGACATTGATCGTTATCTGGTTCGTCTGGATAAAATACCAGCAGACCAGATGGCGGCATTTAGCGGACGACCTTTTGTTCGAGACCTACAAGGAATTAATGGCCATCGATTTCGACGCGCTGGTTGCCCGGGCCGGCGAGCCGCACAAGACGGAAGTGCACAGGGTCGGCGGCCATCGGTTGAAGGTCGGCTGGCGGGTCGACAAGGTCGATGCACACCCGGGTTCGTTTGCGGGCTTTTCGGCTATCGACGACAGCGTACCCTCCGATGTAAGGCCCGACCAACGGCCCTGGATCAGGGAAGTCGAAGTGTCGATGTTCGTCGATTTCATAGCGCTGATCCCCTTCGTGGCCGATATCAGTTCCGGGTCCTCGCTGTACATTCGCCGGAACAGGGACGGGATCGCCAGTTCGGTCCGGCCGGTCCCCGATGCCTATGCCTTCCCCGTGAAAAGCCGATTGATGTACCTTGCCGACCTGACGATCGAGGATGCCGCCAGTGTGGTGGACGGTGCCGGGAAACCAGAAATCACGCTGGCCGCATGTGCCGATGCAACGGCAGGAGCCAAGGGCTATTGCTCCTACATCACGGACGGAACCAGCGAGGCCAGTGAGCGGATGAAATGGCTGCTGGATTTCGAAAAACCGGACCGGTTCCAGGTCCTGCAGGTGGCGGGGGACGATATCGATAGCTGGATTGCCATCGGGCGGGACAGCTTCCGGTATCTGGGGGATTGGTTCCACATGCCGGGCGAGGACGAATCCGCGTCGGGTATCGGCGAGATTTTTGTGGCTGACCGGTATCTGGAGATGCTGCGAAGCGAACCGCCGTTTTCCGTCCGCATCTGTCGATTCGTGGACAGGCGTCCGTTTCTTCTCACTTTCGGCCGAGTAGAAATCGGATTCGGCTCCCAGAAAGTTGGCGAGCGTGAAGTTGTGCTGGTCGAGTATGAAACGGATACCATCGGCATTGATGACTTCGACCGCCAAAAACATGGACCGTGGCAGGTAACGTTATGGATTGATCGCGCAAATGGGATGCTGGCACGGTTGGATGCCGGGGCCAAGATGCCTGACGAGGATGGTGGCCATACCGATTTTCTGCTGAAACAGGTATTCGCCTATACCAGCCCCGCCGTGTCCCGGCCCGAAAATTGTCAGGAACTGGAATGAGTGACCCGCCGGGCCGGAATGCGAACAGTTGCAGGGCGGTCGCCTCGGAATCCGTGCGTTGGCCGGTGCCTGGTGCAGAGGCTCAGAAACAGGAGGCAGGGCAATAGGTAACGTCGATCTCTATTGTGAGCGGGTCGGTCCCGACTTCTGGGCCGAGCCTGTCAACGCCCTGACCAATATGGCGTTCATTCTTGCCGCGTTGGGAACCTGGCGTCTGTCTTCCAGGTCGTCCAATCCTCCAGACGGCATCCAGGTGTTGCTCGTAACCGCCGTGGCGATCGGCGTCGGTAGTTTCCTGTTCCACACCGTGGCGACGGCCTGGGCGCGCGTTCTCGATATCGTTCCGATTCTCTTTTTCCAGTTGGCTTTCCTCTGGCTCTATGGGCGGCAAATCATCGCCCTCAAGCGATCCACCATGACCGTGGCGTTGACGGCGTATCTTGCGGTATCGATCGCCGGCCGCCAATTCCCGGAGATATTGAACGGCTCCCTGATCTATGCGCCGACTCTTCTGGCCATTCTCGGGCTCGGCATCTATCACGCCAGGCATGCGGCGGTTGCGCGATTCGGCCTGCTGGCCGCGGCAGCGGTGCTGGCGGCGGCGGTGCTGTTCCGGTCAATCGACAACGCGGTGTGCGGCACGTTCCCCATCGGAACACATTTTCTGTGGCATCTTTCGAATGGCGTTGTCGTGTATCTGGCCGTTCGAGCGCTTGTTCATCACCAACCAACGCAATTCCGGTAATGCGCAGGACCGGTAGGTTCGGGAGTTCCGGATCTCCATCATCGTTGGCACGGGCTTTTTGGAGGGTACTCGCGGGCTTTCCAGTTTGGGGCGGTTTGTTTCTTGCGCCCTCAGGCGCCGGGCGGGCGCATCCGCCCGCTTGGCTCCTCGCATAAGCTCGGGCCCGCACCTCATCCTGAGCCTGTCGAAGGACGCGGGCTTGGGGAGCGGACGAATTGGCCAGTATGGGACTCAACAAATGGCGGGGTCAGGCTGAGCTAACCCCTCATCCCCTCATCATCCGTGACCTACACTCGTCAATTCTTCTCGTCCTTGAAATTCACGCGGAAGTGGGAACCATCGCAGAATGGCTTGTTCCTGGACGCGCCGCAGCGGCAGAGCGTGTAGATCTGGCGCGTGGCGCCCTCGGACCAGAACGAGGTCCGCAAGGGTATTTCCCCCTGCATCTCGTAGGGGCCGTCACGGCGGATGCGGATGCCCGGCGGCTCCGTATGATCGGGACCGGTCTCGCCCTTGACTGTGTAACGCAACGCGCCCGAGGGACAGCGGCGTATGACATCGATAATCTGTTCCGCGTCCGCACGGTCGGGCTGAATCCAGGGCTGCCCCGTGGCGATGCGGACGACGCCACCATGGTGGAAGACCGACGGCAGCCCGGCCGCGCACTCCCCGGCGGCGCAGCATTGCAGCTTGTTGAAATGCACCGTGATCTCCTCGCCCGGGAAGTCTTTTATGCCGTCCGGCGTGTGCTTGGCGCCGCGTTCACTCGTGAAACCGCGCCTTGCGTGCGTGCCGTCGCAAAACGGCTTGTTCTTCGACCCGCCGCAACGGCAAAGCGCCATTTCCGGGCTCGTTGGCAGCGCTTCGCCCTTCGAGTTGGTGAACCGCTCGACATTCCTGACGAGCAGGGGGCCGTTGACCGCGGGGTTGACGGCAGATTCCTGGCCGGCCTCGATCGACCGGAATTCCCCGAGTTCGGCCTCCGCGTTCCAATTGCGGTCCGCCGGCGCGAACTCCAGGCTCAGGGCCTGCAGCCCGGCCACCGCTTCCTCCACCTCCGGCGGAAGCCGATCCGCTCGTGTCGCAATGAGCTTCGTCGCGAAGTTGGCAAGCTCATGCAGCCGCTCGCCGAAAAAGATCCAGGCCGACTGCTTGTGCGGCAGCAGGTGAACGCCGCGCGTGATGCCGAAGCCGGGCCCGGCGGTCATTCCGGCGAGCGACGGATCATGGCTGACCGGCATCTTCGTCAGCGCCTCGCCGAGCGGCCGGGTCACGTTCCTCATCAGACGCATGGTTCCGTCCGCCAGTTTCTCGAGTTCCTCCTCGGATTCCTCGATATGCGCGAAGAACCGCAGGAAAATCAGCAGCATGGTGTCGTAGGCGCCGTTGAACAGCTCGGCCACCTGATGCGTCAGCGGGTCGGCGATCAATGTGCCGCCGCTTGCATCGTCATGAAAGCGCGTGATCGGATTGGACAGGACGGGCCGCGCCGGCTCGAACGTCTCCCCGCTTTTTTCGGCCGCGGCCCTCGCCTCCATATATTCGTGGTAGATGGTCCGGAAGACCCAGAAATGCGCGTCCGGATGGGCCCTCGTCGGCGCCTCGCCCTGCTCGAGCACCATTGCGATCGCGTCGAGAGCCGAGCGGCGGTCGGTGACCGCTTTCAGCATCCCGCCGAACTGAAGAAAGCTCGCATTCGCCTGGGCCTCGGGCGGCCCTATGAACAGTTCGCCCTCCGGTATGCCGGAAAGGCCCGTCATGATCTTGTGATAGAATTCAGACTGGGTCGTGAAATCGATGTCGAAGGGCTCGCAGGCGGCAATTATCTCGGCCACGCCTCCGTCGGCGACGCAGCCCTCATCCAATCCCTTCCGTTCGGAGACCCGCGCCAGGATCGCGTCAGCCTCTTCCTGCTCCTTCGCCGAGAGGATCCCGGCCTCGGGCATTTCGATGCACATGAAGGACTCGAGCGTCTCGCGCGAGAACGGCTCGAGCGTCATCAGATTGTTGATCGGAAGTATCGTCCCGCGCAGCGGAAAATTCGGCCGCCGCAGATGCGGCGCGCCGCCGATGGCCGTCAGGATGTTGATCATCTGTGACAGGTGCAGCATCTCCTCGACGCTGACCTTGACCAGCCCGCGCTTCCAGCCCCGCACCATTTCCGCCTGCTCGGGCGTCAGGCCGCCCTCGCTCACGTCGCTTTTCAGCGAGTAGGCCGCGAACAGATAGATGCAGGCGACATTGTGCTCCAGTTCGCAAGCTTGCGAGAGCAGATAGATCAGCTCTTCCCGATTTGCCACGGCGGCGATGTGCGAGCGATCCGGCAAGGCTCCTTTTTGAGCCCCTTGTGTGTCTGTCATGGAATCCTCCAACCCACGGTGATCCGCATTTCCTGGAACCACTCTAACCTTGGCCCGGCAGTACAACAAGCCGGAAGATTCTGGACGTCTCCGCGTTCTTGGTCCGCCGAACTGCCGGCGGCCCGCGCCCCGTTCGGATGGTTGGCTTGGCCGGACCGAACCAACCCCAAGCCCGCCGGGCGCGGGCATCCGCCCGCTTGGCTCCTCGCATAAGCTCGGGCCCGCGCCTCATCCTGAGCCTGTCGAAGGACGCGGGCTTGTCGCGGGCGGCGCCCGCTCCTGTTTTTGTTTGTTGTTCCCTCAGGCGCCGGGCGCGGGCATCCGCCCGCTTGGCTCCTCGCATAAGCTCGGGCCCGCGGTCGCGGGCTTGTCGCGGGCGGGGTTGCCCGCTCCCTAACCCGCGAACACCCTGTCGAAGATGAAGTCTACCTGCTTCGTATGGTACCCCATGTCGAACATGTCATCGATCTCCGCCGCGCTCAGATGCTCGGCGATTTCCTTATCTTCTTTGAGAAGCGTCTGGAAATCCTTGCCCGCTTCCCACACCTGCATGGCATTCCGCTGGACCGCCTTGTAGCTGTCCTCGCGGCTGAGGCCCGCCTGAGTCAGCGCCAGCAGCACGCGCTGGGAATTTACCAGGCCCTTGAGACGGTTGAGGTTGGCGTCCATCGCGTCGGGGTAGACCACCAGCTTGTCGATCACGCTCGTCAACCGCGCCAGGGCGAAGTCCAGGGTCACCGTGGCGTCGGGGGCGATCATGCGCTCGACCGAGCTGTGGGAGATGTCGCGTTCGTGCCACAGGGCGACGTTCTCCATCGCCGGCACCACGGCCGCGCGCACCATGCGGGCCAGGCCCGTGAGGTTTTCGGTCAGGATCGGGTTGCGTTTGTGGGGCATGGCCGAGGAGCCCTTCTGGCCGGGGGCGAAATATTCCTCTACCTCGCGGACCTCGGTGCGCTGCAGATGGCGGATCTCGGTGGCCAGGCGCTCGACGCTCGACGCAATGACGCCCAGCGTGGCGAAATAGGCGGCGTGGCGGTCGCGCGGGATTACCTGGGTGGAGACCGGCTCGGGGCGGAGCCCCAGGCGGCTGGCGACATGGGCCTCGACCGCCGGGTCGATGTTGGCGAAGGTGCCCACCGCGCCGGAAATCGCGCAGGTGGCGATCTCCTCGCGGGCGTTCAGCAGGCGGCCGCGGTTGCGCGCGAATTCGGCGTAATAGCCGGCGAGCTTCAGCCCGAAGGTCACGGGCTCGGCATGGATGGCGTGGCTGCGGCCCATGCAGAGCGTGTATTTATGCTCCTTCGCGCGGCGCTCAAGTGCCGCCAGCAGATTGTCCATGTCGGCGAGCAGGATGTCGGTGGCCTGGGTGAGCTGTACCGACAGGCAGGTATCCAGCACGTCCGAGGAGGTCATGCCCTGATGCACGAAGCGGGCCTCGTCGCCCACATGCTCGGCCAGATTGGTGAGGAAGGCGATGACGTCGTGATGGGTCTCGCGCTCGATCTCGTCGATGCGCGCGATCTCCCATTTGCCGCGCTTCCAGACCGCCTCGGCGGCCTCCCTGGGGATCACGCCGAGCTCGGCCTGGGCGTCGCAGGCATGGGCCTCGATCTCGAACCAGATGCGGAACTTGTTCTCCGGCTCCCAGATTTTCACCATTTC
>JADFVY010000485.1 GCA_015222795.1 Pseudomonadota bacterium
GACCCCGATTTCGCTGGCCGCCTGGCGCACCGCCTCAACCTCGGCATCGGTGTCGTTGACGAATTGGTTTATCGCGACGACGACCGGGACTCCAAAGGATTTAACGTTGGCGATATGGCGGGCCAGATTGCTGCAACCATTCTTCACCGCCTCAACGTTTTCAGTGCCGAGATCGCCCTTGGCGACGCCGCCATGCATCTTGAGCGCCCGGATCGTTGCGACGATCACCACCGCCTTCGGATCGAGCCCGGCCTTGCGGCACTTGATGTCGAAGAATTTCTCGGCGCCCAGGTCGGCGCCGAAGCCCGCCTCGGTTATCACATAATCACCAAGCTTAAGCGCCGTCTTGGTGGCGATCACCGTGTTGCAGCCATGCGCGATATTGGCGAAAGGACCGCCATGGATAAAGGCCGGGTTGTTTTCCAGGGTCTGCACCAGGTTCGGTGAGATGGCATCTTTCAGCAGCACCGACATCGGGCCGGCCGCCAACAGATCGCGTGCATAGATGGGCTTGCGGTCCCGAGTCTGGGCCACGACAATATTGCCAAGCCGCTCCGTCAGATCGTTGAGGTCCGACGCCAGACAGAATACGGCCATCACCTCGGATGCGACGGTAATATCGAAACCATCCTCACGGGGGGAGCCGTTGGCCACGCCGCCCAGTGAGTTGACGATCGACCGCAACGCCCGGTCATTCATATCGACGACACGGCGCCAAGTGACACGGCGCGGGTCGATGCCCAGCTCGTTGCCCCAGTACAAATGATTGTCAATGAGCGCTGAAAGCAGATTGTGCGCGACCCCGATGGCGTGGAAATCACCGGTAAAATGAAGGTTGATATCCTCCATCGGCACGACCTGCGCATAACCGCCCCCCGCGGCGCCGCCCTTCATGCCGAAGCAGGGACCAAGGGAAGGTTCGCGCAAGCATACGACGGATTTCTTGCCGATGCGGTTCAAGCCATCGCTAAGGCCGACCGAGGTCGTGGTCTTGCCCTCGCCCGCCGGCGTCGGCGTGACCGCGGTAACCAGGATCAGCTTGCCGTCGGGATTGCCTTGCAGCTTGTTGATGTGTTCGAAAGACAGCTTGGCCTTGTAGGGCCCGTACTGGAGAAGCGCATCCGCCGGGATACCCAGCTTCGCGCCAATGTCGGCAATCGGCTGCATGGTTGCTTCGCGGGCAATTTCGATATCGCTTTTAGCCATTTTATTCTCCAGTAACACTCGGGGATTTGTCGGCCGGCGGGTTCGCCGGCGTCGTATTCGATAAGCTGTTTCCTTGCGCCGGGATTATTCGCCCAAATGCGTGCCTTCTTTAATCCCGTTAGCGTCTGTAAATTCCTTCGCAGCGACTTTCGCGCCGCCGTCCAGGCGAACGCGCTTCACCAGGATGCCGCCAAGCCCCGCAACGACCGTGAACCCCTCGTCCGTGATAGAGACGATCTCGCCGGGGCGGCCGCCCGCCTCAACCCTGGCGCTGTCGAAAATTTGCAGGGTTTTGCCTTCGAGGGTCGTCCAGGCGCCGGGCGCGGGGTTTGTGGCGCGGATCTGGTTATAGACCTCACCGGCCGACCGGTTCCAGTCGATCCTGGCGTGATTTTTCTTGCACCAGCTTTCGTAGGTGGCCTTCGAATCGTCCTGTTTGATGCGCGGCGGATTGCCGGCGCGCACCAAATCGATGGATTCCAGAACGCATTCAAGGCCAAGCGGGAAAATCTTCTTGAAATAGACATCGCCCAGCGTATCGTCGGGGCCGATATCGACTTCTTTCTGAAGCAGAATTTCGCCTTCGTCCAGGCCGTCATCCGGCCAGAATATCGTCAGGCCCGTTTTCTTCGCGCCCCACATGATCGGCCAGTTGATTGAACTGGGCCCGCGATGCAGCGGCAACAGCGAGGGATGGAAACAGATCGACCCGTGCGTCGGGATATCCCGCGCCTCTTCCGGCACGAAGATGATCATAAAGGCCATGACCATCAGGTCCGCATTCAGCGCGCGCATCTCGTCGAGGACTTCCTTGTCCTTGTAATTCACCGGCTGGACCACTGGCACGCCGCGCTCTAACGCGAATTCCTTAATCGGATCGACCGGGCGGCCGTCCTTGTCGGGCGCCGTGTAGACGGCGACGACCTCGTCCTCACCCTTGTCCAGGATCGCCTCGAGGCTGGCCTTGCCGAAGGCCTGCTGGCCATTGACGATGATACGCATTGTTGTTTCTCCTGGTTTCCGACGCGGCCGTTAGACCGCGCCTTCCGCTTTCGCCGCGGCGATTTCTTCATCCGACATGCCGACGACGTCGCGCAGGATGTCGTCGGTATGCTCGCCCAGCAACGGCGAGCGCTCGACATCCGACGGCGAGTCCGACAGCTTGATCGGGTTGCCGACGGTCAGATACTTGCCGCGTTCAGGATGATCGACCTCAACTACGGTGCCGGTCGCGCGCAGCGACGGCTCCTCGGCCAATTCCTTCATGCTGAGGATCGGACCGACCGGCACGTTCTGCGGGTTGAGGATGTTCATGACCTCGAACTTGGTCTTGGTCAGGGTCCATTTCTCGACCTCCTCGAACAGCTTGTCGATCTTCGGCAGGCGCGCCTCCGGCGTATTCCACTCCGGATCCTCCAGCCAGTCCTCATGCCCGATCGCCTTGGCCAGGGCCGGGAAGGCCGCCGCCTGGGCGATGACATAGGCATAGGAGTCCGGGTCGGTTTCCCAGCCCTTGCACTTGACGATCCAGCCGGGCTGTCCACCACCCGAGGCATTGCCCGCGCGCGGCACGGCGGCACCGAATTCACCGTTTGGATATTGCGGATATTCCTTCATCGGTCCATGCGCCAGGCGCTGCTGGTCGCGCAGCTTGACACGGCAAAGATTGAGCACGCCGTCCTGCATGGCGCAGGACACGCGCTGGCCCTTGCCCGACTTTTCACGGTGATACAGTGCCGTCACGATACCCAGCGCCAGATGCAGCCCGGTCCCGGAATCGCCGATCTGGGAGCCGGTGACCATCGGGAAGCCGTTGATCTCGCCTGTCGTGGAGGCCGAACCGCCGGTGCACTGGGCGACGTTCTCGTAAACCTTGCAGTCCTCGAAGGGGCCGGGGCCGAAGCCCTTGACCGAGGCATAGATCATGCGCGGGTTGATCTCCTGGATTTTTTCCCAGGGGAAACCCATGCGGTCGATCGCGCCGGGCGCGAAATTCTCGACCATCACATCGCATTCCTCGATGAGTTTGGCGAAAATTTTCATACCCTTCTCGGTCTTGGGATTCAGGGTCACGCTGCGCTTGTTATGGTTCAGCATGGTGAAGTAGAGGCTGTCCACGTCCGGGATATCGCGCAACTGACCACGTGTCGCATCGCCCACGCCGGGCCGCTCCACCTTGATCACATCCGCGCCGAACCAGGCGAGAAGCTGGGTGCAGGTCGGACCCGACTGCACATGGGTCATGTCCAGAATGCGGACACCTTCAAGGGCTTTGCTCATTGCTCTAACTCCCGTCTTCCTTAGCGATCTCCCGACGGCCGCCCCGAAGGGCGACCGCGCGGGATCGATGTGCGTGGGCGTTGGACATGCCGGCACATCACTTGTACATGGTCTGGGCCTTGGTCCCCGGAGCGTATTCGTTGGGGTCGATCCAGACATTGACCACGGCGGACTTGCCGGTCTTGGCGATCTCCTCGCGGGCGCGGCGCAGGGCCGGGGCGATCTCGGC
>JADFVY010000486.1 GCA_015222795.1 Pseudomonadota bacterium
GAACCGGCGGCCTTCGCGACCAGCCTGCCTCCGCAGCTTTCCGCGATCACTGCGCTCAGCATGCCGCTCAACGGCTCGGTCAACCTGCATGGCAAGCTGAGGGGCGAGCTTGAAAGTTTCGATTTCGACCTGCTGGGCGCCGCCGGTAAGCTGGAACTAACCGATCTTTACCGAGAACCCCTGAACGTCAGCTCGTTGCGGGTTCAGGGTAGCGCCACCGCCGATTTTTCGACCGTGCATATTGAACAGGCCATCATCGATCTGGGTGATGTGACGGCCTTTGCCGAGGCCGCGCTGGAGCCGGTGGAAGAGGGCGGCGGCGTGCGGGTGTCGCTTTCCGCTTATATGGAAGACTTCGAGATTCGCGAGTTGCACCGCTTCTGGCCGGTCAGCGCCCAACCGGGAGCCCGCAAATGGGTGACCGAAAACATCTATGAGGGAATCACCGACAAGGGGACAATCGACCTGGCGCTCATGATCGGGGACGGGGACGATGGCGGCGTCACCCTGGAAAAACTGGAAGGCACACTCGCCTATACGGACCTCGGCATCAGCTATTTCAAGGAAATGACGCCGGTCGTCGGCATCGACGGAGCCGGAACTTTCGATCGGCACGGCTTTTATCTCGGTGTCGGCGAAGCCAGCCTGGCCGAAGACATAAAGGTCACCGGGGGGCAGGTCCATGTCGTCGATATGGACCAGAAGGGCAAGGCCCGGCTGGTCATCGATGTAAAAACCGAGGGGCCGATCGTCACGGCGCTGAAGGTTCTCGATGAGGACCCGCTGCACTACGGCGACAAGCTGGGCTTCGATCCAGCCGACCTGGGGGGCGTGTCCAGCGCGGACCTGCATTTCGAACTGCCGCTGATCAAGGGGCTGACCGGCGACATGCTGGATGTCACCGCCAAGGGGAAACTGACGGATGTGTCCGCCCCCAGTGGCCCGTTCGATATGGCGATCAGCGAGGGGGCGCTGGATCTCGAGGTTACCCGTGTCGACATGGCGCTTGCCGGCGATGTGCGCCTCAACGGGGTTCCGGCCGATATCGTCTGGAAGGAGAATTTCGAAGGCGGCGGTGACTTCAAGCGCCGTTTCGAGGTCAAGGCAAGCCCTGACGATGCCCAGCGGCTGGCCCTTGGCCTGCCCGACCTGTCCTACTGGATCGAGGGGGCGGCGCCCACCGAACTGACCTATACAGTAGTGCCCAAGCGCGCGCCCAGGCTTGTGGTCCGCTCGGACTTGAAGCCGACTCTGGTAAGGATACCAGAGGCCGCCTGGCAGAAGGATCCGGGCCAGCCCGGCCGGCTGGAAATCGACGCCAGGGTATTGAAGGAAGGCAATCTGATCCTTGACCGGGTGAACGTGAAAACCGAGGACGCCGAGGGCACGGTGAGGATCGAGTTCCTGCCCGACATGTCGGATATAGCCAGGGTAACGCTGCGGGACCTTCGGTATCGCGGCAATGACGTCAAGGGCGAAATCACCCTGATGGACAATGGCGGCTACCGGGTCGATCTAGAGGGCGACCGGGTCGATGTCCGCCATTTCCTGACCGACGAATATGAAAAAATCATCATGGAAGCCGAGGGTGGCGATGGGAAGGCGGACAAGAAGGGCAAGCCGCTGACGATAAAAGCGAATTTCAAAGAGGCTGTTACCGGCGAGGGCCGACGCATGCATCGCGGCACCTTCAACGGCGCTTATAATGGCCGGGACTGGGAGGCAGTGGTCCTGTACGCCACGCTGGGCGAGGGCGCGGAGCTCAAGGTTAACTACGGCAAGGGTGAAAAAGGATACGAACTCCTCGTGGAATCGGACGATGCCGGCCAGGCGCTACGTTCGCTGGGCTGGTGGGACGAAGTTCAGGGCGGATCCATGGCGATCGAAGGCCGCCGGGAGACGGCCGGCGCACCGTTCACGGGCAATGTCTGGGTTAAGGATTTTCGCATGAAGGAGGCGC
>JADFVY010000487.1 GCA_015222795.1 Pseudomonadota bacterium
AGCACGAACTTGTCGTTGAAGACGTTCAGCCCCTTGTTCTCCATCGCGCCCATGTTGAAGTCGCTGACCGCGACGATCATGTAAATGTCGAGGTCGTATTCCAGGCCGAAGACCTGTTCGTCCCAGCGCATGGCGTTTTTCAGCGCCGCCATGGCCCAGGCGCAGCGGTCCTCGTTGCCGCGCTCGACATAGAACTTGCAGGCGACTTCGCGGCCCGACCCGGTGGTGTAGATGTCCTCGTAAACCCCCAGATCGCCGGCCACCAGCGCGAACAGATAGGTCGGCTTGGGCCAGGGGTCATGCCAGACCGCGCGGTGAAGACCGCCGGGCAGTTCAATCGATTCTACAAGGTTGCCGTTCGACAGCAGCACCGGATAGCGCGCCTTTTCCGCCGTAATCGTCACGCGGTAGGTGGAGAGCGCGTCGGGCCGGTCGAGGAACCAGGTTATACGGCGGAAGCCCTCGGCCTCGCACTGGGTGCAGAAATTACCGCCGGATTTGTACAGCCCGTCCAGCGCGGTGTTGGTCTCGGGATGGATCTCGACCAGCGTTTCCAGGGTGAAATCGTCCGGCAGGCCGTCGATAGTCAGGGTTTCGCCGGCCACGACATAATCGCCCTCACCCAGCATGCGCCCGTCGATGGTGACCGACAGTGTTTTCAGCTCCTGCCCGTCCAGCACCAGCGGCGGCGCCTGGCCCTCGTGATCGCGCCGGATCGCCATGCGCGCGCGAACCCGGGTCGCGTCCTCGCCGAGTTCGAAATCCAGCTCGACCGTATCGATTCGCCAGTCTGGCGGGCGGTAGTCCTCCAGGCGGGTTGCCCGGGGCGTTTGGGTATCCGTGCGTGCTTCCATGGTCATGGGACGAGAATGTCGGTGCAACAGGCCGCGAGGTCAAGCGGCGAAACACAATTTCCTGTTTCACCGGCCTTGCGTTTTCGCCCGATAGCCGGTGATATCGCCGGGTCCGCATTTGGCGGGCGGCAAAACGGAGGACGCGGCCATGCGCAAGGGAACAACGGACCGGACGATCATCGACAACGACCGCACGCGCGTGGTCGAACACAGCTTCGCGCCGGGGGCGACCACCGGCTGGCATCGCCACGAGTTCGACTATGTGGTGGTTCCGCTGATGGACGGGCGGCTGAAGGTGGTCGGCGCCGGCGGGGTCGAGAGCTTCGCCGACCTGAAGGCCGGCGAGCCCTATTTCCGCCCGGCCGGCACCGAGCATGAGGTAATCAACGACGGCCCCGGCGAATACAGCTTCATCGAGGTGGAGTTGAAATAGACGTATCCTGGCGGCGCGTAATTGGCGTTGCTAAATTGCAACAGTACATAAACGATCAACTTTCGAATGGCACTTTTCGCTTGAAATCCGGTTTCGACAGGTATTTACTAGCCGGCAAATCCGCCGTATCCGTGGCGGGTTCCGGAAAAATAACAACATCAACATGGAGAGTTACATGAAGAAGGGACTTCTCGGCAGCAGCGCCCTGATTGGCGCGACCGTTCTTATGGCCGGCGTCGCCGGCGCGGCGGAAGCGCCGACCTGGAAACTGACCGGCAACGTCAATTTTCAGTTCTATTATGTCGATCAGGACTGGTCCGCCGCAGCGACCTCTACCGGCGACGTCGTATATTTAACGACTGCCAACGACTCCGATGCTGATATCATCCAGGATCATGGCTGGTATTTCGGCGTCGACGAATCTGAACTTCAGATCAACGTCGCCGGCACGGCGGACAACGGCCTGAACTACGGCTTCAAGATCGAACTCAACGCCAACACTACCGATGGCAAGATGGCCGACGAGGTCCGGCTGCAGCTTTCGGGCGGCTGGGGCACCCTGCAGATGGGTGACGAGGACGGCGCCGAGGACATCATGAACTACGGCGGCGAAAACCTGATGGGCGCGAC
>JADFVY010000488.1 GCA_015222795.1 Pseudomonadota bacterium
GTCGCGCCCACGGGTAGCCCGGTCAGGGCGAAATTCGATCCAGTTTGCCAAGCACCGAGCGACCTTGTTCTTCGAGGCGGGTGCTTCGCAACCTCCTCAGGATGAGGCTTCAACGTTTGTGCCCTCATCCTGAGGAGGGCCAAAGGCCCGCCTCGAAGGACGAGGTCGCGCTGCTGTTTCAAGCGGAAATCGGCGTAAACCGGATCGAATTTCTATCGACAAGAAAGGCCGGCCCGAGGGCCGGCCTCCCAACTCAACGGTTCTGGCGGTTGTCCACCAGGTCGCCAACGACGGCGGGGTCGGCCAGTGTCGAAACGTCGCCCAGGTTGGAATAGTCGTTCTCGGCGATCTTGCGCAGGATGCGGCGCATGATCTTGCCGGATCGCGTCTTCGGCAGGCCGGGCGCCCATTGCAGCCAGTCGGGTGAGGCGATGGGGCCGATCTCCTTGCGCACCCATTGCACCAGTTCCTTGTGCAGCTCGTCCGACGGCTCCACCCCGATATTCAGCGTCACATAGGCATAGATGCCCTGGCCCTTGATGTCGTGCGGCGCGCCAACCACGGCCGCCTCGGCGACTTTGGGGTGGGCGACCAGGGCGCTTTCCACCTCGGCCGTGCCCATGCGGTGGCCGGACACGTTGATCACGTCATCGACGCGCCCCGTGATCCAGTAATAGCCGTCCTCGTCGCGGCGGCAGCCGTCGCCGGTGAAGTACTTGCCCTTATAGGCCGAAAAATAGGTCTCCACGAAACGATCGTGATCGCCATAGAGCGAACGCATCTGCCCGGGCCAGGAATCCAGTATGCAGAGATTCCCCTCGCAGGCGCCGTTCTGGACATTGCCGGATTCGTCCACGATGCCGGGCACGATGCCAAAGAACGGCCGCGCCGCCGAGCCGGGTTTCAACGCCGTTGCGCCAGGCAGAGGCGTGATCAGAATGCCCCCGGTCTCGGTCTGCCACCAGGTATCGACAATCGGGCAGCGCTTGTCGCCGACCACATTGTAATACCATTCCCAGGCTTCCGGATTGATCGGCTCGCCGACCGTGCCGAGCAGCCGAAGCGAGGAGCGGTCGGTCGCCTTGACCGGTCCCTCGCCCTCGCGCATCAGGGCGCGGATCGCCGTCGGCGCGGTATAAAAGATATTGACCTGGTGCTTGTCGCAGACCTGCCAGAAACGCGAGAAATCCGGATAGTTGGGCACGCCCTCAAACATCAGCGTAATTGCGCCGTTGGCCAGCGGGCCATAGACGATATAGCTGTGGCCGGTGACCCAGCCGACATCGGCGGTACACCAGTACACATCGCCGTCGTGATAATCGAACACGTACTCATGGGTCATCGAGGCGTAAACCATATAGCCACCGGTGGTGTGCAACACGCCCTTGGGCTTGCCGGTCGAGCCGGAGGTGTAGAGGATGAACATCGGGTCTTCCGCGCCCATTTCCTCGATCTTGCAGATCGGGGAAGCTCCCTCGCGGGCCTTGTGATACCAGATGTCGCGGCCATCGACCCAGTCGATATCGCCGCCGGTGCGCTCGACGACGAAGACCGTTTTGACCGTCGGGCATTTCTCGCAGGCCGCGTCGGTATTGGCCTTCAGCGGGATCGGTTTGCCGCCCCGCACGCCCTCGTCGGCGGTAATCACGCAAGTAGAATCGCAATCCTGGATACGGCCGGCCAGCGCTTCGGGCGAAAAGCCGCCGAACACCACCGAATGGATCGCGCCGATGCGCGTACAGGCCAGCATGGCGTAGGCCGCCTCGGGGATCATCGGCATGTAGATCGTGACCACATCGCCCTTGCTAATGCCGCGCGCCTTCATGGCGTTGGCCAGGCGGCAGACCTCCTCATGGAGCTGCTTGTAGGTGATGGTCTTGCTGTCGGCCGGGTCGTCGCCTTCCCAGATGATCGCGGTCTGGTCGCCGCGCGTCGCCAGATGGCGATCGATGCAATTGGCGGAGGCATTCAGCGTGCCGTCCTGGAACCATTTGATATGGACCTTGTTGCCGTAATCGACATCCTTGACCTGGCTGTAGGGCTTGATCCAGTCGATCCGCTTGCCGTGCTCGCCCCAGAAGGCTTCCGGGTCGTCGATCGAGGCCCGGTACATTTTCAGGTAACCGTCGTTATCGATGATCGCCCTTTCGGCGACTTCGGCGGGCACGGGATAGAGGTGGGTTTCCGACATGGTTCTTGCACTCCCTGTGAGTAGTCTCACCGACGACCGGCCGCCGCGCGGAAC
>JADFVY010000489.1 GCA_015222795.1 Pseudomonadota bacterium
CGGAACTGCTCGCCCTCGGTGACGATATCGATGCCGGCGTCTTCCTGTTCCTTGATCCAGACCAGCGCCGCGTCGCGCTTGCCCCGGTCCAGCTCGGCCCCCTCCAGCCGCCAGGGCGCCCACAGCTTTTCGGGCTCGGCGAGCCAGGACGGTTTCGGCAGGCTGCCGGCGATGGTGGTTTTCAACATGGGGGAAACTCCTCTTTCGGTCAGGCGGGGCGGGGCCGCCCCGGATCACTCCGCTTGAGCGGCGGCCACCCGGTGGCGGGGTTTTTCGCCGGTCAGCAGGCGCAGGGCGACAGCGAAGGCCTCGGCGTCCGGCCCCAGCGCGCCGAAAAAGGCGTTCTCGCCCTCGGTCACCGCCGGGGAGGCCCGGTTCAATAGCTGGCGGCCCTGGCGGGTGGGCGCGATCGCAACGGCCCGGCCGTCACGGGCATGGGGATCGCGCCGGACAAGTTTCATCCGTTCCAATTCGCGGATTTGCTGCGAGGTCGTCATGCCATCGACACCGGTATGCACCGCCAGTTCGGCCTGGGTTACCTGCTGGCTTTCCGACAATTCATCCAGCCCCGACAGCAGCAGGAACTGCACCGGCGTCAGGTGGAATGGCTCCAGCAGGTCGCGCTGCATGCGCTGCCAGAGATTGGCTGCGCGCCACAAGGCCGCGCCAGGCCCGCCCGCCCTGGGGAATTGTTCAAGTCGATCGGTTGCTTCCGCCTGGTCGGCCATGGCTCGCCGCCTGTTCCTGTTTCACCGCGAATCGCCCGCGCCGTCACAATACCCCATCCCGTCGCGTTCGTTAACCCGGATTCCCCGCCACGTGACGGCGCCGTCCCGGCGGGAAGTCCGGGTTAATACAGACGCAAAAGAAAAGGCCGCGCCCTTGCGGGGCACGGCCTTCTCGGTAACGGTTGCCGGTACGGCAGGTGCTTCGGATCAGAAGCCCATGCCGCCCATGCCGCCCATGCCACCCATATCCGGGGCGCCACCGCCGCCACCGGCCGCCTTGGGCTCGGGACGCTCGGCGACCATCGCCTCGGTGGTGATCAGCAGACCGGCGATCGACGCCGCATCCTGCAGCGCCACGCGGACGACCTTCACCGGGTCAATGACACCGGCTTTGAACATGTCGACATATTCACCGGTCTGGGCGTTGAAGCCCATTTTCTCGTCCTTGCTCTCGCCGACCTTGCCGGCAACGATCGAGCCGTCTTCGCCGGCATTTTCGGCGATCTGACGGATCGGGGCCTGCAGGGCGCGGCGAACGATGGAGACGCCGACCTTCTGGTCGGAATTGTCCGGGTTAACCTTGTCGAGCACGGCAACGGAGCGAAGCAGAGCCGCGCCACCGCCAATAACGATGCCTTCCTCGACCGCGGCGCGGGTAGCGTTCATCGCATCGTCGACACGATCCTTACGCTCCTTCACCTCAATCTCGGTGGCGCCGCCGACGCGAATAACCGCGACGCCGCCGGCCAGCTTGGCCAGACGTTCCTGCAGCTTCTCCTTGTCGTAGTCCGACGAGGTCTCGTCGATCTGACCACGGATCTGACCACAGCGAGCCTTGATGTCACCCTTGGTGCCGGCGCCTTCGACAATGATGGTGTTGTCCTTGTCGATCGAGATTTTCTTGGCCGAACCCAGCATGTCGAGAGTAACGTTTTCGAGCTTGATGCCGAGGTCTTCCGAGACCACCTGGCCACCGGTCAGGATCGCGACATCTTCCAGCATGGCCTTGCGGCGATCGCCGAAGCCCGGGGCCTTGACGGCCGCGACCTTCAGGCCGCCACGCAGTTTGTTGACCACCAGGGTGGCCAGCGCCTCGCCCTCGATGTCCTCGGCAATAATCAGCAGCGGACGGCTGGACTGGACGATGGCTTCAAGAACGGGAAGCATCGCCTGCAGGTTCGACAGCTTCTTCTCATGCAGCAGGATATAGGCGTTTTCCAGCTCGCAGGTCATCTTCTCGGGGTTGGTTACGAAATAGGGAGAGAGATAACCGCGGTCGAACTGCATGCCCTCGACGACGTCGAGTTCGGTGTTGAGCGACTTGGCTTCCTCGACCGTGATGACACCCTCGTTGCCGACTTTCTCCATCGCCTCGGCGATGTAGCCGCCGACTTCGGCGTCGCCATTGGCCGAGATCGTGCCGACCTGGGCAACTTCTTCGCTCGACTTGACCTTGCGGGCGCGCTTGGCGAGATCGTCGACAACCGCCTCAACGGCCGAGTCGATGCCGCGCTTCAGATCCATCGGGTTCATGCCGGCGGCAACCGCCTTAAAACCCTCGCGCACGATGCACTGGGCCAGAACGGTGGCCGTGGTGGTGCCGTCACCGGCGATGTCGTTGGTCTTGCTGGCGACTTCACGGACCATCTGGGCGCCCATGTTCTCGAACTTGTCAGCCAGTTCGATTTCCTTGGCGACGGTAACGCCGTCCTTGGTGATGCGCGGGGCGCCGAACGATTTGTCGAGTACAACGTGACGGCCCTTGGGGCCCAGCGTTATCTTGACCGCGTCGGCCAGGATATTGACGCCCTTGAGCATGCGATCGCGTGCGTCGGTTGAAAATTTTACGTCTTTAGCAGCCATAATATTTTGCCTCTTTCATCCGCGTCCGGCCAATGGAGCCTGGACGCTGGTATCATATGCCGGCCGGTATGCGCCGGCCGCTCGATTTATCCGGTCGCGACAATGTCGCGGGGCCGGCGGCTTACTTCTTGCCGCTGATGATCCCCATGACGTCGGACTCTTTCATGATGATGAGTTCTTCACCGTCAATCTTGACCTCGGTGCCGGACCACTTGCCGAAAAGGACCTTGTCGCCCTTTTTGACGTCCAACGGGGTCACCTTGCCGTCTTCCGAGCGCGTGCCCGTACCGATGGCAACGATCTCGCCCTCCTGGGGCTTTTCCTGCGCGGAGTCGGGAATGATGACACCACCCGCGGTTTTGGTTTCCCCTTCCAATCGGCGAACCAGAACACGGTCATGTAAAGGCCTGAAGCTCATTTGATATTCTCCTGCGATCCCTGATAGAGATGGTAAAAATGTCCGGCCATTATGCTTGAGGAACAATTGCGCGCCCCGTTGTTAGCACTCAGGTCCGGTGAGTGCCAACGACGTAAGGACTGCCACGGACAATGTCAAGAACGGCATTGGTTTTTTTGGTGGCCGTCAGCCCCGGCGGCCAATCGCGCGCGGCTGGCAGCAGTCTCCGTGAATGGCTGCTAATGTATTGTTTTTAATGTATTATACATATTTGTCCCGTATGGTTTATGTTCATCACGAACGAAAATGGCGACGGTACCGGCGGAACAGCCGGCGCGGACAGCGAGGACTGGTTCAACTGCCGGGAGCGACCCCGATTATGAGCGACCTTGAACGTCAAATGAGAAATTACCGGCTGACGACCGCCGAAATTCTTTATCACCTGCCGGACCATCCGGATTTGCTTCAGACATTCATATGGCAAACGCTGGACATCGCCCCGCGCTATCCGGTGCTGCGCAAATTTCTCGATTACTGGCAAAACAATATCGAGGGCCGTCTGCACTCGGTAAGCATCGGCCAGCGCAACGTCATCGCCCCGGCGGAATTCCGCATCGCGGACGCCCAACTGGTGCTGCACTGACGCCTCGTCATCCGGCCATTTGATTTCGCCGTCACCCGCCATATACTCACAGCTCGCAACTTCGACGGGACGGCGGATGGAAACGGACGGGACAATTTATCTGGTGCGCCATGGCGAGACCGAGTGGAATCGCGAAGGCCGGATGCAGGGACATCTCGATTCACCGCTGACCAAGCGTGGCGAAGACCAGGCGCGCCGCGTCGGCGGCTTGCTGGCAGAACTCATACCAGAACCCACGCATCGCGTCGTGACGGTCAGCCCGCTCGGCCGAACCCGAAGCACGGCGGCGATTGTTTGCGAGAGGCTCGGGCTGGACCCGGCCGGCTGCCGGATCGACAAGTTGCTGATCGAGATTACCTTGGGAAAATGGGACGGCATGACAAGCGGGGAAATAGCCGACGCGGATGCCGAAACCTGGCGGCTGTACCGGAACGATCACTGGAATTTCGTACCGCCTGATGGCGAGAGTTACGCGATGATGGCCGATCGCGCCCGGCGCTGGCTATCCGCTACCGCCATCGCGCGATCCAACCTGATCGTTGTCTCTCACGGCGCCTTCGGCAGAGTGCTGCGCGGCGTCTATACCGGCCTCGGCCCCGAACAAACCCTGGCCCAGGAAGAACCGCAGGATTCGGTTTTTCGGCTGTCCGGCGGAAGCATCGCGCGAATCGAGGCCTGATCGAAACGCGTCAATCCGACGCGCCGCACCCTTGATTCTTGTTATGGCGGCCTGAACGCTCCGCCGCTATAGTCGCGCCGAATCCGGACGAGAGGCTCGGGACCATGAACAGCGCAAATACCACCAGCGATTACGCCAACCGCCGCAACATAGCCATATGGCTTTTGACCAGCGCCGCCATGGTGGCGCTGATGGTGGTGATCGGCGGCATCACGCGGCTGACCGAGTCTGGCCTGTCGATGACCGAGTGGCGACCGCTGATCGGC
Source organism: Pseudomonadota bacterium (assembly GCA_015222795.1). GTDB lineage: Bacteria > Pseudomonadota > Alphaproteobacteria > UBA8366 > JADFVY01 > JADFVY01. Next base: position 4,577 of record JADFVY010000489.1, read on the forward strand.
TGGATTCCGCCCTTGAGCGAAATCGAATGGCAGCGCGTTTTCGACCGCTACCGCCTGACCTCGGAATACCGGATCCAGTTTCCCGGCATGGACCTGGAAGGCTTCAAGACAATCTTCTGGTGGGAATATATCCACCGGGTATGGGGCCGTTCGATCGGCCTGGTCTACGCCCTGCCAATGTTCTGGTTCCTTGTTCGCCGGCGCATCGAGCGCCCGATGGTTCCGCACCTCTGGGCGTTATTGTTACTGGGCGCGTTCCAGGGGCTGATCGGCTGGTGGATGGTCAAGAGCGGCTTCGTCGACCGCGAAGATGTCAGCCAGTACCGCCTGACGACCCATCTGGGCGTCGCCATCGTTATCCTGGGCTATCTGCTGTGGCTGGCTTTCGGGCTGTTGCAGCGCGCCGAGGCCCGCATGGCGGCCCCGGCAAGCCTGCGGCGGCTTTCGCTGACCACCGCGGCCATCGCCTTCGTCACCATACTGTCGGGCGGCATGGTGGCCGGCATCAACGCGGGCTTCATCCATAACACCTGGCCCCTGATGGATGGCGGACTGCTGCCGGACGATTTCGCCGCGCTGTCGCCCTTCTGGCTGAACTTTTTCGAGAACCATTCAACAGTCCAGTTCGACCACCGCATGCTGGCCTATCTGACGGCGATAATCGCCGGGTTCCAGTGGTATCGCATGCTCACCACCCAATTGCATGCGCGGGCCAGGATGGCCGGCCACCTGCTGGGCGCCATGGTCGCCCTCCAGATACTGCTGGGGATATTCACGCTGCTGCTGGTGGTGCCGATCTCGCTGGCCGTGCTGCATCAGGGCGGCGCGGTAGTGTTGTTTGCGCTGGCAATCTGGAACGCATGGGAATTATCGACGCCAAACGCCACGCATGGCTGATTGCGGCGTTGTGACGCAATCGAACCGGCGATATTGTTTGTAGGCGTTTATAAACCCCGGTATTCCGCGAACTTTGTGCACTGCACATCATTAAATATTTCTTCCCGCCGTTAGTTTAATGGTTTTTTCAACAGATTACCGGCGATTTTCCCTTGCATCGTTCGCGGACGCAATATATATGCTGCGGTGCAATATGGATTTAGGTTCGTGTTGCAGCCCTTTTTGGGCGTTTCCTCCCTTAATAATAACTTTAGCCGCGCGATAATACGCGCGGCTTTTTTTTGGGTGCGATCCCTTGGTTTCACTCCCATATATGCAGCCATGAGCAGACCGATAATGCTGATGACGGCGGGAACCCTGCTGGCGGCCTGCGCGGTAGCGCCCGGGGAACTATCCTGCACCGACCTCGCCCAGGCCCGGGCGGATGGACAGTTCGAGCGCGAATCCGCCTTGCTGGAACAGCAGGAACAGGGGCTTCCCGACAAGAGCGAGGTCCAACGCATATTCATTGCAATGGACGCGCAAGCATACCGGGTTGAGGTTTATGACGAATGCCTCCGCCGGCAAGGCCCGGCACGGCAAGAAAATTGAAGCGCCCGCGGCATTGGCCGCCCGTACCGCGGCATGGTATATCAGCGGCTAACCTGGTGGAGTGAATCTAACGGATGGTACCCATGGGACGGCTTTACAAGTTCATCCGGCAAGGCGCGGGTCGCGTTTCCCGCCCCCCCGGTGCGTCGGGCGCGCTTGACGATGCGCAAGCATCGCCCGCGCACGCCCTCCTGCCGAGGAAACGGGAAACACGATCCCATGGGTACCATCCGTTAGATTTACTCCACTAGTGGTGTGAGAGATTGACCGAACAGCCTGAAAAACCCCAAACACCCGAGCAATCGCCCTGGCAGCTCGTCAAGCGCCTGTGGCGGGACTATCTGCGCCATCATCTGGGCAAGATCGGCGCGGCGACATTGTGCATGATCCTGGCGGCCGCGGCGACCGCCGCCCAGGCGTGGCTGGTGCAACCGGCGCTCGACGAGTTGCTGGTTGAAGGCAACGAGAAAATGCTCTGGATATTGCCCGCGGCCTTTGTCGGCATCGTGCTCATCAAGGGTCTCGCCACTTATGGTCAGACTTTACTGATGCAGGGGTTGGCGCTTGAGATCATCCGGAGAATCCAGAACCAGATGTTCGATCGGGTAATCGGGGCGGACCTCGCCTATATCGACAAGAACCCCACGGGCACATTGATTTCCAGGTTTATCTCCGATGTCTTCGTAATGCGCGAGGCCTTGTCGAACTCCTTCACCGGCATTATTCGTGACGTGCTTACCACCGTGGCGCTGATCGGGGTCATGTTTTACACGAACTGGCGCATGTCGCTGGCCACCTTCATCGTCTTCCCGGCAGCCGCCATAGTGGTAACCCAACTCGGGCGGCGGATGCGCCGCATCGTGCGAGCAACCCAAGAGGAATACGGTCAGTTAACAAGCTTTCTGGACGGCACGCTGAAAGGCATCCGGCAGGTAAAAGCCTATGGGATGGAACGCCACGAAACGGCCCGTGCCGAGGGCCTGTTCCAATCGATGAAGGCCCTATATTTCAAGGCCGCGAAGACGCGCGCGCGGGCCGTGCCAATGCTGGAAGCGCTGGGCGGGTTGGTCTTCGCCGCTATCCTGGCCTATGGCGGCTACCAGGCGACCCGGGGCCAGATTACCGTGGGCGCCTTCATGGCCTTTTTCGCCGCCATGCTGATGGCCTATCAACCGATGCGGCGGATCGCGAACCTGAATATCGGGCTGCAGCAGGGGCTGGCGGCGGCCGAGCGGGTGTTCCACATCGTGGATTACCGCCGCGCGATCAGCGAAATGCCGGACGCCGAGCCACTTGCCCTAACCGCCGGCCATGTGCGGCTGGAGGGCGTCGATTTTTCCTATGGCGACGATATCCCGACATTGACCGATGTTACGCTGGAGGCGCCGCCGGGCAAGATGGTGGCGCTGGTCGGGCCGTCCGGCGCCGGCAAATCGACGGTGCTGAACCTGATCCCCCGGTTCTACGATGTGGACAAGGGCGCGGTAACCATCGACGGCCAGGACATCAGGGCCACGACGCTGGACTCGGTCCGCGCGGCAATCGGGCTGGTCTCCCAGGATACCATGCTGTTCGACGACACGGTGCGAACCAACCTGGCCTATGGCCGACCGGACGCGACCGAGGACGAGATCGTCGCGGCGGCAAAGGCGGCGGCGGCGGACGGATTCATCCGCCAGTTGCCCAAGGGATACGACACCGTGGTCGGCGAACGCGGGGTGATCCTGTCGGGCGGCCAGCGCCAGCGCTTGTCGATCGCGCGCGCCATGCTGAAGAACGCGCCGATCCTTCTGCTGGACGAGGCGACATCGGCGCTGGATACGGAATCGGAACGCAAGGTCCAGACCGCGCTAAAACGCCTGATGAAAGGCCGCACCACCATCGTTATCGCGCATCGCCTGTCGACCATCGTGGATGCCGATGTCATCTATGTGTTCGACCAGGGCCGGATCGTCGAGGTAGGCTCGCATGAGGTTCTGTCCGCGGGTGGCGCGCTCTATGCCCGCCTGAGCCAGATGCAATTCAACGACGAGTCCCCCGAAAAAATCGTTGCCGGCCCCGCCGAGCAACCTGAATGTTGAAAAAAATCCTGCAAAACAACCTGACCACGGCGGTGGTTTGCTTCATCGGCGCCATGTACATCAGGCTTGTGCGCTGGACCGGCCGATGGCGTATCGAGGGCGAAGACATTCCGGAATCCTTCTGTAAGGCCGGCAAGCCCTTCATCCTTTCCTTCTGGCATGGGCGGCTGATGATGATGCCCTATTGCTGGCGGGAGGCCGATTTGACCGTCGTGTTGACGTCGAGCCACCGGGACGGCAGGCTGGTCTCGCGGATGGTCAAACATTTCAATATCGACGCGGTGGAGGGATCGACCAACAAGGGCGGCGCGCAGGCGACGCGCAGGCTGATCAAGATGTTGCGCGAGGGCGGCATAGCCGGCATCACCCCCGACGGGCCGCGCGGGCCGCGCATGCGGGTCAGCGAGGGCATCGTCGCCCTGGCGCGCCTGTCGGGCGCGCCGATCGTGCCCGCGGCCTATTCGGCTTCGCGCGGCCGTAATCTGGGAAGCTGGGATCGTTTTCTCCTCGCCCTGCCGTTTTCGCGCGGGGTTTATCTGTGGGGCAACCCGATCGAGGTGCCCCGCGACGCCGACGCGGCGATGCTGGAGGCCAAGCGCATCGAGATCGAGGACACCATGAACGCGCTGACCGACCGCGCCGATGCGATGATGGGCCGGCCCCGGGTGGAGCCAGCCCCGCCACCGGCGGCCACCGATCCGGCATGAGCGTCGCGGCATGAGCATCGCGCCATGAGCGCCGCGGCATGAGCGGCTTAACCCTTTATCGCGGCCTGACCACGCTCGCCGAACCGTTGGTGCGGCTCTATCTTGGCCTGCGCGCGCGGCGTGGCAAGGAAGATCCCTCGCGCATTGCCGAACGCCGCGGCATCGCCTCGACGCCGCGGCCCGAGGGCCCGCTGATCTGGCTGCACGCGGCCAGTGTCGGGGAGGCGCAATCGGCGTTGGCCCTGATCGGCCGGCTGCTGGAGATGCGCCCCGACATTAACATGCTGGTGACCAGTGGCACCGTGACCTCGGCCGGCATGCTGGAGAAAAGGCTTTCCGAACGCGCCACCCATCAATATGTGCCCGCCGATGTGCGCTGCTGGGTAAGCCGGTTCCTCGATCACTGGCGACCCGACCTGGCGCTGTTCGTGGAATCGGAGCTCTGGCCAAACCTGGTGATGGAAACAGCGAACCGAAACTGCCCGCTGATCCTGGTCAATGGCCGCCTGTCGGCGCGGTCGTTCGAGCGCTGGCGCAAATCTCCCGGCCTTTCGCGGCCCTTGATGCAAAGCTTCGCGCTCTGCCTCGGCCAGACCGACCGCGACCGCGAGCATTTCACCGCGCTGGGCGCGCCACGATGCGAATATCCGGGCAATCTGAAATATTCCGCCGAACCGCTGCCCGCCGACGAGGCGGCGCTGGCGGCGGTCCGCAAGGCTGTCGGCGACCGGCCCTTCTGGCTGGCGGCCAGTACCCATCCGGGCGAGGAGGAACTTGCCGCCGCCGTGCATGCGGCGCTAAGGGACGCGCATCCCGGCCTGCTGACAATCATCGTGCCGCGTCACCCGAACCGGGGCGACGAGATCGAAACGATCCTGAGCGGAGACTTTTCCGTATGCCGCCGGAGCAAGGGAGAATTGCCGAACCGGGAATGCGAAATCTTCCTGGCCGATACGCTGGGCGAGTTGGGCCTGTTCTACCGGCTGGCCGAAATCGCCTTCATTGGTGGCAGTACCGGCAGCCTGGGCGGCCATAACCCGCTGGAGGCGGCACAACTGGATTGCGCGGTCATTCATGGCCCGGACATGACCAATTTCCGGATCGTCGCCGCCGATCTGGCCGCCGCCGAATCCGCCCTTTCATTCGAGGACGAGGCCGGGCTGACCCAGGCCGTGACGCGGCTTCTGGAAGACCGCGACGAATGCAAGCGACTGGCCAGGGCCGCGCGCAAGGTCTCAACCGAGAATGCGGATGCGCTGGACCGGATCGCCGCCGCGCTGGCGCCCTTCGTCGATGCGTTGCCGGGGGACGGATAATGCGCGCCCCCGCATTCTGGTCCGGACCATCGGCCCTGTCCGCGCTGTTGCTGCCGCTCGGCGCCGTCTATGCGGCGGCGGGAAGGCTGCGGCGCCTGGCAGTGAGCCCGCAACAGCCGCCCGTGCCGGTGATCTGCGTCGGCAATCTGGTGGCTGGCGGGGCCGGGAAAACGCCGGTCGCCCAGGCGATCGCCCGCCATATGATTGCCCAGGGCGTGGAGGTTCATTTCCTCAGTCGTGGTTATGGCGGCAAGCTGAAGGGGCCGGTGCGGGTCGTGCCCGGCATCCATGACGCGGCCGATGTCGGCGACGAACCGCTGCTGCTGGCCGGAACGGCCGCCTGCTGGGTGGCCGTCGACCGGGTCGCCGGCGCGCAAGCGGCCGCGGCCGAGGGCGCGCAAGTCATTATCATGGACGACGGCCACCAGAATCCCAGCCTCGTCAAATCAGCCTCCATCGTCGTTGTCGATGGCGAAACCGGCTTCGGCAACGGCCACGTCATCCCGGCGGGCCCCTTGCGCGAA
>JADFVY010000490.1 GCA_015222795.1 Pseudomonadota bacterium
CGGTTTTACGTTCAGCGCTTGAGCGCTTCGGACCTGAAACGTTCTGCATAGGATCTCAGGGTCTTCGCGATTTGATCCCAGGATGGTTTTTCGCCCTTCTTGCCCGGCAGATCGGCCTGGGTATCGACGACGACCGCCAGACGTTCGCCTGTTTGGCCATCGAAACTTTCGCCCTCAAGTGTAGCATCCATCAGTCTGACGCGCTTGCCGGCAAGGTCCTGCATGCCAGTCACGACAAGTCCGACGGGCGTGTAGCCCAGCAGGCCACGTTTCTTCTTTTTCAAGTGCACATTGGTGATCGCAAGACGCACCACTAGAACCCCTGGTCCCGGCTTACTTACCACCGGGATATCGGGCTCCAGGACATCAACGATATCTTTGTAAAACGCATCTGAAATCGCCTTCATGTCGTTGGCGTCGATACCTTTATACTTCGACTGCGGATGGATGAAGATGTCGATAGTCTCGATCATTACCGCGCTGTAAGCTGATCGGTCCAGGCCGGGCTTTTCCCATATCATTGCGCCGGGATTCCGGGGATCGGACTTCAGATCGGGGTAGTTTTCTATGAAGCCCGAATATTGGGGCTCTGCCGCCACAACTGCGCCACTCGACAGAAGCGCCAAGATGCACAAAGCAGAAGCAACTGCGGAGATGCTTTTGGTGATCATACCGAATTTCTCCCGTAGCTTGAGGGGACCGCAACATAACGTATTTTACTCAACTGCCCTAACCCCATGGAGTGATCCAGTTCCTATGAGAGAGCCTGGCGCGGTCTTACCGCCACCGATACAAGGCTAAAATTGGCATCTATCGCCGTCATTGATTCAGCGCAATTAGTGGGCCAGCCTAACGGTTCTCTTGCTTGATTGCCGTGCTGCTCGATCGGCCACAAAGCTCCGATTGACCTGTTCTGAGCCTCAGGGCATGCAGGCATGAAGTAGGCGTCGGTTGTCCGGTTATGGCTGAGGCTGTTGAAAAACCCTGGGCGCGAAGCCGGGCGAGCAATATTGGAATTAGTAACGTCGCGGGAGTGAATCATTATTGCCTGTGAGGCTGGCCACACGAATCATTGTTGCGCCAGCCGGGCTTGAAAGTAGTTTTTCAACAACCTCGACTAACAACAGCGGTTCCGGCCTTCTTGTGAGCGCGACCGCTCTTGGGTCCTAACCAGATGGGGTGGATGGCTCCCGCTCCCGGCATCTAGGTGCCAAAGTGTGGTTGTCATCGACGACCACGAGCAAGAGGAGCCATCCATCATGAAGGTTAGCACAGTCGGCCTTGATCTGGCCAAGAACGTCTTTCAGGTACACGCCATTGATGAAGCGGGAGCGGTTATCGTCGGCAAGGCGCTGCGCCGGCGCCAGGTGATGCCATTCTTTAGCCGGCTTGCGCCCTGCCTGATCGGCATGGAGGCCTGTGGCACGAGCCACTTCTGGGCGCGGGAGATCGCGGCACTGGGCCACGAGGTCAAGCTGATGCCTCCCGCTTACGTGAAGCCCTATGTCAAGCGCGGCAAGACCGACGCGGGCGATGCGGCGGCCATCTGCGAGGCGGTGGGGCGGCCGACGATGCGGTTCGTCGCCATGAAGTCACCCGAGCAGCAATCGATGTTGGCACTGCACCGGTCGCGCGATCTGCTGATCCGGCAACGCACACAGCTGGTGAACATGATCCGTGGCCAGCTGGCCGAGTTCGGCATCGTGCTGGCAAAAGGCATTCAGCACGCGCTCAAACTTGTCGAACGGCTTCTTGATGGCGAGGCACTGTACATTCCTGCGCTGGCGGCCAAGGTCGTCATCATCCTGGCGGAGCAGGTCCGCGATCTGCAGGTCCGGACAAGCATTCTCGAGAGGGATCTGAAGACCTGGTCGCGAGACAATCAGGTCGTAAAACGCCTCCAGACCATCCCGGGCATTGGGATCATCACGGCCTCGGCCCTGGCCGCTTCCGTCACCGATCCGCAGCAGTTCACCTCAGGCCGGCAGTTTGCCGCCTGGCTGGGGTTAACACCCCGGCCCAGGTCCAGTGGCGGCAAGGAGCGTTCGGGTCGCATCTCCAAGATGGGCGATCAGTATCTGCGCCGTCTGCTGGTGAACGGGATGACATCACGGCTGCGATGGGTTCGCCACCACCCGGAGGCTCAGCCCTGGGCTGCCGAGCTATTGCAGAGAAAGCCGGCCAAGCTGGTCGCTGTCGCACTGGCCAACAAGGTCGCACGGATCGCCTGGGCCGTCATGACCCGTGGTGAGACTTACCGCGCGCCTCAGCCTTCAACGCGGGAGGTGACGACGTGAGGATCCGATCGCTCGAAATCACCGAAGCGATCAGCTATTGCGAGGACGATGCGAAGTGATGGCGAACCGGTCAGACCGGGGATCGGGACAACCCGACAAATGTCCAGGACGCAACAGTCCGCTAACCAGACTGGGACCCGATCCGCGGATACCATCAAGGCCAGCGGTCATAGCACCGCATCAACAGGCCGGACACAAGACTGCACCCGACCAAATCGCCGCACCAACAATAATCCTTGCAACGCGGGAGCCATCCACACAGGACATTTCGAGCTTTGATGTCCGGTCTATATCGCACAGCGGATGAAATCTGTCGGAGCCTCTGACTACCGGTTCTGAGCCGAAGCGGTCGCAGCAAGTATGTTCGGCTTTTTGGGCTTCCGGGTTTGGAAAGACGCAATCGAAAAATCGAACAATCGTGATCTACACGGCGAAGGGTCCTAAAAACGCAACCGCCGCGCCGCAGACGGATTTCGATATGCCGAACCGCTGTGCATCGTGGATCGTGGCAGGAGACGGCACGAGGTCAAAAGGTGGATTCCCGGAATTCTTGCGGCGTGGCCTTGAAGTGTGTCTTGAAGGCGCGCGTGAACTGGGGCGTCGAACTATAGCCGACTTCTCGACCTACTTGACGCACCGTCAGTTCCGGCTCTGCCAGCAGCTCATGCGCCCGGCGCATGCGCTGGCGCAACACCAGATCACGGTAGCTGAGGCCATGTTCGCCGAGACGGCGCTGCAGAGTCCGGGATCCGAGACCCAGCGTCGCCGCCGTGCCGTCGAGATCGGCGGCCCCACTCGTGAGACGGCGCTCGACGATATTTGCGACTACAGCCGGTAAGTCCCGCGGAAGCGTCTCTCCCAGGCGGCGCAAATCACCGAGGCTCACCATCTGACGGGGTTCTATGACGCGCGCCTGTCCGTTTGTTCTCACGGTTTCCCTCTCGAGGACGATGGCGGTCCGGTCCTCCCGGCAGTGCACCGGGGCAGCGAAAAAATCCTCGTGATCCTGCTCCCAGGGACCCTTGGCATTGCAGGTCTCGATCCGCAATGGCCGCCAGCCGTCACCGAGGTAGCCACTGATTACGTTGGCGATCACGCAGAGCTTGTAGTCGCCGAAATGTCGCCAACCAACAATGTCCTGATAGACGTTCCGGTAGCCGATGCGCAGCTCGTTTCCCTTGGCCTCGATCTCCAGGCTGCTGCCGCTCTCATGATATGGCAGGGCGGTGCGGAACCGTTCGAGAGCGCCCGGTAGATCGCGCCCCTGCATAATATACCGGCCGGCGAGCCCGTGCTGTTCGGGATCGAAATCCTTGGTCGCCTGGAGGCCAAAGGAACGCACGCCCGTGATCTCCGCGGCGCGTTGGTAGAGTGCTACAAGATCTCGCATTGGCACCGCAACGTCAGGCGTGCCGAGGAGTCCGATGGGCAAGCCCTGGTCGCGGAAAACACGATTCACCCCCTCCTTGCCGGCCAGGGATTTCAAGAGATCCGGCAGGCAGCCCAGGTCGCGCATTCGGCTATAGCCAATTTCTGTCACTGCCTTCTCCCCGTTAGTAAAGGCCGCCGGAACTAATTGTTTGTTTAAGGCGTGTACCAGATCGGCGAGGTATAGGCGCGGTCCTGGACGATCATCGGGACGTCATCGGGCATCTTGATGCCGAAGCGCTTCTGGTCGTAGGCGGTCCAGCGTGGTTTCGGGATTTCGATCACCCGCACGTAGTAGAACGCACGCTGGTTCGGATCGAAGTCCGGGTCCACCCAGTGGGCCGTCAGCAGCGGATCGCCGATCGTGTTTGTGTACGTCGCGTTGGCGACATCCACCGTGTTGCCAACCGGCTTTTCGCAGCGGCGCTCCTTGATCGCGCGACCATCGGCGCAAGCGACATCATAAATGCGCTCGTGCGTCTCTCCGTTCGCATCCGTCCAGCCCTTGATGACCTGAACGCGATCGAGGTTGGCGTTGTCCGGATCGCGCAGCGTGCGGATCAGAAAGCTCGGCGCCTTGCCCGCCGGCGCATTGGTCAAGTCTCCACCCATGGGCACGCCGCCCGAGTAGCCGCGCTCGGCGAAATCGGGCCGCTCGAGCTCGTCCGCCGCAAAGTCCCAGCCGCCGAAGACGCGCACCAGGATGCGTGAGCCCGTCGTGGCGTAGACCTCCTTGCGCTTCATCGCATCGAACAGCGCCTCGCGGGTATTCTCCCGCGCCCACACGGCAGCAAGGCCGGAAGCCACCTCCTCGGACGAGAATGTTGAGAGACTATCGTCGGTAAGAGATTGGATCACGTAGTGCTTGTAGCGGTCGGGCGCCGGTTCCGTCGCGGTGAACTTGCCGAAGTAATTGTCCTCGCGGGTCGTGGCGATCGAAGTATGGGTATCGGTCGAACCTATCAGTCCGAACTTGAACGGGTTCGCGCCAACCTGATTTTCGAGTTCCAAACCGAGCTTGAGCGCCGACCGTCCATACTCGTGCTTCAGCATCCAGTTTTCTTTGGCGACGGTGCCCGTCGCATTGCCCTTGTCCCAATTCTCGAAGTCGGCGAACTCATCCTCCGGAGACAGCACCGGATGGGCTTCGCCGTCGCCCTTGATCTGGGTAACTTCATAGATCGGCTCCCAGCGACTTCGGGTTTCCGCATAGCGCCGGTCGATCGGCGCCCCTTTGAAAGTCTTGACCGCGAACATCGTTCCGTTCGACCAGTTACCGTTATGCGGGATCGCCAGGATTCGGCCATCCGTCTTTTCCTCGTATGCGGCCAGATAACGCCACAAATCCTCGGGATCTTCGGAGTCGAACAGCGAGTAAGGCAGAACCTGCGCGGCGCGTTCGGCGCCGTCGCGGAAGACAACCACGCGATGCAGGTTGTTGCCCTGCGGAATGGAGCTCCACTCAAATCCGATGAAGGCGGTGAACCTTCCGGGGTCGTTGAA
>JADFVY010000491.1 GCA_015222795.1 Pseudomonadota bacterium
AGGATGAGGGCGCAAACATTAGAATTCTTGGGAGAAAAAGAATATTGGAGCCTCATCCTGAGGAGCCCCGAAGGGGCGTCTCGAAGGACGAGGTCGCTCGACGCCCGGACGCGCTACGCCCCCTTCTCCTCCAGCCAGGCCTTGATCAATTCGCGGTAGCGGGCGCCGTCGAAGCTGGGGTAGTGGCCGCCGTGGACGACGCGTACCGGCAGGTCGTGGATCCGTTTCATGCTGGCGATGTAGACCGCGATGTCCGAATGATAGGCGTCGTCGATCAGTTCGCCGTCATAGATTGTGTCGCCGGAAAACAGGATCTGCGTGGCCTTTTCGAACAGCATGATGCCGCCGGGCGAATGGCCGGGGGTGTGGATGATTTCGAATTGCCGATCGCCCAGATCGATGACGTCGCCGGCCTCGAGGATGCGCGTCGCCGGGGCCGCCTTTACCGCATATTCGGTTGAGCAGTACGGCGCGGGCGGCAGCTTGGTGAAGATTTCGTCGGTGACATAGGGATCGGCCAGCGTGTTTTCGCGGGTCGGGTGGGCCATCAACTCGGCCTCGTCGCGGTGCACGGCGCGGTCGTCGAATTCGTGGTGGCAGCCGATATGGTCGAAATGGGTGTGGCTGGCGACCGCGAGACAGGGTTTCCCGGTGACCAGCGGCACCTGTTCGCGCAAGCTGACCACGCCCATGCCGCTGTCGACCAGCATGTTCCGGTCGCGCCCGCGCACATGCCAGATGTTGCAGCGGTAGAATTCCAGAATATGCGGCTCGCCGATATAGGTGACGTCGTCGTCCAGTCGGGTCGTGACGTACCATTCGGCGGCGGTCGCGATTTGCATGGCGTCAATCGTCCTTGAACGCGTACCAGCGATAGGCGGCGCCCAGGTATTTCCTGCGCAGGGCGGGGAAGGGGAAGCGGGTGGGCAGGCCGCGCATTACGGCGGGCAGGTCGGCCTCGACGGTTTTGCCGGCGACCATGGCGGCGATTTTCATGCCGGTCCAGGGGGCCGTGTTGACGCCGTTGGCGTGGTAGCCGAAGCCGTAGAATACGCTGGGGTCGTCCGGCAACTGGCCGACGGAGGGGGCGAGGCGCTGCGAGATGCACACGAAACCGCGCCAGAAATGGTCGATTTCCACGTCGCGCCAGGCGGGGAAGACTTCGCCCACGCGCCTGGTCATCCAGGCGCGCATGCGGTCGCCGTCGGCCGGGCTGCCGGTCAGGTCGCCGCGCGCGCCCAGCATCAGGCGGTTGCCGGGCAGCATGGCGTAATAGAACAGCAGCTTGCGTGAATTGATCAGCGGGCAGTCGGTCTTCCAGGACTGCGCGGCCAATTCGTCATCGGTCAGCGGGCGGGTGGTGACGATGTTGGAAATGACCGGCAGGATGCGGCCGTCGAAATCGCGGTGCAGGCGCTCGCGCAGGAAGCCGTTGGCGGCGACGATAATGCGTTTGGCGCGCAGGGTGCCGCGTTCCGTCGTCAAAAGATGTTGCCCGCCCTCGCGTAGCCAGCTGGTTACCAGACTGCCGGGATGCAGCGTCGCGCCGGCGGCCGACGCGGCGCGGGCCAGGCCCTGGGCGAATTTCAGGGGGTGCAATGCAAAGCTGGGGCTGACCTTGATGGCGCCGAACTGTTCGGTGGAATCATGGCCGATTTCGCGGAATTCCTCGGCGCTGTATACCGAGGTCTCGATGCCGAACAGCTTTCCCAGCGTCTCGCCATATTCTTTCAACTCGCCGAAGGCGCGGGGGCGGTGCGCCACGTCCATCAGCCCGTCGCCGCGGGCGTCGCAATCAATGTGGTTGTCGGCGATCAGGGCCCGGGTGAACTCGACGCCCTCGGCCTGGGAGGCGTAATAGCGCTTGGTTTCGTCCAGCCCGTGGCGCCGCGTCATCTCGGCGATCGACATCTTGGTCGCGCCCATGCAGCAAAACCCGCCATTGCGCCCCGAAGCGCCCCAGCCGATGCGGTCCCCGGCCTCCAGCACGGCCACGTCGACACCATGGTCGCGCGCCAGATGCAGCGCCGCCGACAGCCCGGTATAGCCGCCGCCGATAATTGCGACGTCGCAGCTCCCGTCGCCCTCCAGGGGGGTCCAAGCGGGATCGTCGGCGGGCGCCGTGGCCTCCCAGTAACTGGGAACGGGCGCGGGGTCGTACATGGCGGGATGATAGAGGGTGCGGAGGTTTGTCATGGCGTGCATCATTGGCGACGCCGCCGGGGCGCGTCAATCGGAAATCCGGGGCTGTTGCGTCGAAAGACAGAATTGCGGCGGCGTGGGGGAACGAGCGACCTCGTCCTTCGAGACGGTTGCTTCGCAACCTCCTCAGGATGAGGCTCCAACATCCAGTTTTTAATGGAAATACATACATTTATGCCCTCATCCTGAGGAGGCGCGTAGCGCCGTCTCGAAGGACGAGGTCGCTCAACTGGCGGGGCCAGAGCGGATCTGATTTATACGTCGGGAACGCGTTTGAATTCTGCAAGCTCCCGGTTAATTTGATTCTGGCCCTCACAACAGCCCCAGACTCTTGAAACTCGCCGGGCCCTCGCGGCTGATGATCAGGTGGTCGTGCAGGGCGATGCCCAGTTTGGCGGCTGCCTCCTGGACCTCTTTCGTCACGTCGATATCGGCGCGCGACGGGGTGGGGTCGCCCGAGGGGTGGTTGTGGATCAGGATTATGGCGGTGGCGCCGAGCTCCAGCGCGCGCTTGACGATTTCCCGGGGATACAGCGGCGTGTGGTCGACGGTGCCCTTGTTCTGGCGCTCGTCGGCGATCAACCGGTTGCGCTTGTCCAGGAACATCACGCGGGTCTGCTCAACCTTTTCGTGGCCCATGGCGGCCATGCAGTAATCCAGCAGCCGGTCCCACGAACTTATCACCGGCTTGTCCATGATTTCGCCCTGGGCCAGGCGCAGGGCGGCGGCCTGCACCACCTTCAGCGCCGCCACCGAGACCTCGCCCATGCCGCCGATGCGTTTCAGCACCCGCGGGTCGGCGGTGATGACGCCGTTGAAGCTTTTGAACTCGCTCATGAGTTCCTTGGCCAGCGGCTTGACGTCGCTGCGCGGGATGGCGATGGCGAGCACCAGTTCCAGCAGCTCGTAATCCGGCATGCCCTCGCCGCCGGTCGCCATGAACCGCTCGCGCAGGCGCTGGCGATGCCCGTGATAATGGGCCTTCGCTTTTGCGGGTGCGGCATCTTCGGAGAGTCCCGGCAAGCCCTTCTGTGATTTTCCTTCAGCCATGGCGCGATATTAAGCGGGCCGGAGGGGCTTGTCGCGGGCTAACTGTAAGGCGGCTTGGTCAGGCCCGCCGGGGAGAGGGTGAAAATCTCGCAGCCCTCGGCGGTGACGCCGATGGTGTGCTCGAACTGGGCCGAGAGCGAGCGGTCCCTGGTTACCGCGGTCCAGCCGTCGGAAAGTACCTTCACGTCGTACTTGCCGGCATTGATCATCGGCTCGACCGTAAACAGCATGCCTTCCCTCAGCACCGGGCCGGTGCCCTTGTCGCCGAAATGCAGGACGCTGGGGGATTCGTGGAAGATCTGGCCGATGCCATGGCCGCAGAAATCGCGTACCACCGAAAACCGCTGGGGCTCGACGAAGCTCTGGATTGCATGGCCGATGTCGCCCAGATGGGCGCCCGGCCTGACCGTCGCGATGCCCAGCATCATGGCGTCGTAGGTGACGTCGATCAGCTTGCGCGCGCGGATGCCCACCTTGTCGCCAACCAGGAACATGCGGCTGGAATCGCCATACCAGCTATCCAGGATCACGGTGACGTCGATATTGATAATATCGCCGTTGGCCAGGCGCTTGGCGTCGTCGGGAATGCCGTGGCAGACCACGTGATTGATCGAGGTGCAGATCGATTTCGGGAAACCGCGATAATTCAGCGGGGCCGAGACGGCGCCCCGGTCGCGGGTATAGTCGGCGCATAGCCGGTCAAGTTCGCCGGTGGAGACGCCGGGCTGGACATGAGGCGTGATGAAATCCAGCAACTCGCCCGCCAGCCGCCCGGCCTTGCGCATGCCCTCGAAGGCCTCGGCCCCGTGGATGCGAATGCCGCCCCGCGCGCTGTCGCTGTCGTAATCTACCTGTACGTCGTTCATTCCGGTCCCTTGTCACAATCGTCCGCCCGCGTCCCTGAAATAGGGCGGCGGGCAGTGAAAGGCAAGATATAGCATGCCTCTTCGCCACCAGGAAACGCCTCGTCAGTCGATGGTTATCTTCATTGGCCGCGCGATTTCTATTCCGCGCGATGTCACCCCGCATTCATGGCACAGCGCCTCGACGCCGCGCGCGCGGGCGTCTGTCATGGCGGCGGCGTAGGCGGGGTCGATGTCGGCGGCCAGGCGGAAATGGTCGCAATCGCCGCGCTGGACCAGATAGAGCATCGCCGCGCGCGCCCCCGAATCCACCATGTTGGCCAGTTCCGCCAGATGCTTGGCGCCGCGTTTGGTGACCGAATCCGGGAACTCGGCGGCGCCGGGGTGGGCGCCATCCGGGCGGCGCAGGGTGACTGACTTGATTTCGACGTAACAGGGGGGGCGCGCGTCGTCTTCCAGAAGAATGTCGATGCGGCTGTTCTGCCCGTATTTTACCTCGCGCCTTAGCGAGGCGTAGCCGGCCAGTTCGGGGATTTCGCCGGCGCCGATGGCCTCCTCGCCGACGCGGTTGGCGTGCGCGGTGTTGATGCAGACCAGATCGCCACCCACGCGCACCAGCTCCCAGCGCCAGTCCAGCTTGGCCTTGGGGTTGGTGTTGGGCGACAGCCAGACCTCGGACCCGGGCTCCGCCAACCCCATCATCGAACCCGGATTGGCGCAATGGGCGACGATCTCCTGGCCGGTCTCGAGCTCGATATCGGACAAGAAGCGCTTGTAGCGGCGCAATAGCGTGCCGCGGGTGAGGGGGGAGGGGAATTCCATGGGCGCATCCGGTTCATTGTTGGGCCGAGGGCAAAAGCTCTACCCCGCTTTAACCGTCTGTTTAAACCTTGGCTTCTATTCTGTCGTCCGAAATTGAAACAGGGTCCTGGAGGGTTGAAGATGAATAAGCGAACGGGTTTTAAGGCGATGGCGACGATTGCCGCGCTGCTCGGGCTGGCTGCTTGTGGCGGTGGTGGCGGCGGCAGTTCTTCGGGCGACGGCAAGGCCGCGCAGACCACCAAGGCGCTGTTCGCGCCGGCGGTCAGGGTGAAGGGCAAATTCGTGACGCCGGACGGTGGCCAGGCCAATGACTGCGTGCTGGAAATCTATAATATCGCGACGGGAGAGCGCGTGAGGGAAACGACGGTCTCGGGTCGTTTCTCAATCTCGTTCCAGAACCCCGCCAATATGGACGGGCTGCGATTCCGGGCCTTGTGCGACGGCGCCGAGGTTTATAAATCGACCGACTATTCCGCAAACAAGCTGTCCAATACCAAATGGAAGGTCAATCTCGGCGAGATCACGGTCGCGCGCGGGATGCTAACCGCGTACGGCAACGTCATGGACGAGAGCGGCGCGGCGCCCGAGGGCTGTAGTGTCGGGGTCTATCCGGTGGGCAAGAAGAAGCCCGTGGTAAGCTGGCCGGCGGCCGACAAATTCAGCGGCGAACTCGATCTGGCCCAGTCCGGCAATATGTTCACCATCGAGGCCACTTGCCCAGGTTACGCGAAACGCGGAACGTCGGGCGTCCTGACACCTGATATGGTCGTCGAGGGAACCAGCACGATCAGTGTCAGGGATCTGGTGGTCAAGAACTAGTGGTCTGTTGGACGGGCCGGCGGCTTTCCCGCCGCCCTGTCCAAGCGTATATAATTGCTTGGCCAAAAGGCCGCTGCGTCGTAGGGTTGAAGGGTACATTCAACGATCCGACGGGGAGGGCCGTATTATGTTAATTACTGAATTCGTCCGAATCGCGCCGCGTGTTCTGGCCTGTGGCGCCGTGCTGGCGCTGGCCGGGGCCTGCCAGGCCGAAAAACTGGCGGTGGAAGACCAGCCGCAGGTGACCGTAAAGGGAAAGATCGTCAACGAGGACGGTGCGTCGGCTAGCGATTGCAAGTTGGAATTCTACGATACCTCGGCGGTGAAGCCCAATTATGTCTGGGAGGTGCCGGCGGATTTCACGCACAAGCTGCTGACGGACAAGGTAAAGGAAGACTTCTATTTCCGCACCCGCTGCAAGGGGCAGCGCATGACCGGGCAGTCGCGCATCTACAATATGGGTTATCTGTCGCAGAACGATTTCATCATCGATCTCGGGCGGATGACCGTGGGCGCGGGCATGATCGCGGTGACGGGGCAGGTTGCGACCATGGACGGGTCGAAACCGGACGCCTGCAAGTTCGGCCTCTATACCGGGCTTCACAGCAAGCCGGTGGTCAGTTGGGACGTCGCCGATGCCATCGCGGTCGAGTTCGAGCGCGAGAAGGTGGATGGGCATTTCCAGTTCCGCCTGGAATGCACGGGCTATACCGAGCCGTTCAATTCGCCCAAGCGCCCGGAAAACTGGCTGGCCGAGGCCGGCGGCAAGATTGAACTGG
Source organism: Pseudomonadota bacterium (assembly GCA_015222795.1). Taxonomy (GTDB): domain Bacteria; phylum Pseudomonadota; class Alphaproteobacteria; order UBA8366; family JADFVY01; genus JADFVY01. Next base: position 6,536 of record JADFVY010000491.1, read on the forward strand.
GCGACATGCTGGTGCGCAAATAGTTCTACGTCGCGGGTAACCGCCGGATAAGCCGGGTAACCACTGGTTAAGGCTTGCATGCGATACCGACTCCCTCAGTTGTATAGTGGAGGGTGGTTTCATGCGTTATGTCGCTTTGTTTGCCGGGGTGGTATTTCTGGCCGCGTCCATGTCTCCGGCTTTTGCCAAGCTGGGTGACGATACTGCGCCCGTTTCGGGCAATGTAAGCGCGCGCAAGGTGCTGCTGGGCACGATCCAGGGGCTCGCCAACCAGGGGAACGAGACCATCGGCATGGTGGCCGAGGGTCTGACCGGCCTTTGGGACGAGGACAGCCCCGAGCGCGACAACATCCTGATCGCCCTGCTGGACTATCAGGTACGCGGCGTCAGCGGCGAATTTCTCGCCGAGATGATCACCGCGCGTGGCCGGGCGATTCTACCGATCCTGAAGGCCCGCCTGCAGGACCCTCCGGCCTGCGAGGAGGAATTCCTCGACGGCTGCCGCACCCGCGACGAGCGCGACCCGCTGATCGAGGAACTGATTGTTGCGATCAATATCGGCGAGGTTCTGTGCTTCGATATCGAGAAATGCCTGGTGCGCACCGCGCGCTCCATGGCTTCGCCGCCGTTCCGCCACGTGCTGAATGTGGTGGTGAAGAGTGACACCCCGATCACCGACGCCATCGAGGGCTCGGCCGATACCGCCGACACGGTGGTCGGCAGCCTGGCCGGCGACGAAAAATCCCTGGCCGACCTGTTGGATTACGATCTGGGGCCGACCATGGACGGGCTGGTCGACAAGGAAATCACCCGGCTTGGCGACGACGCGGTCGGCGAACTGGACAAGGCCTTCCTGGCGCCGCTGCTCTGCCACCCGCTCTATGCGAACATTTGCGCCGTCAGCCAGGAAGCCCGCAACAAGCGTATCAAACGCCTGACGGGCGCCATAGAAAACGGCGAGGTTATCTGCCCAGAGGGCGAGGCGGATTGCGCGACGGAGTAGGGTGCGCAGTCGTCAAATCGTCTATTCGCGTTCGGTTGAACGGTGACCTGCGCGTTTTTGGGGGCTATAATCCAGCGCTGATTCTATCCGGGATGCATTCATGGCCGAATCAAAGACCTATACCGCCGCGTTGCTGATTGTCGGCAACGAGATTTTGTCGGGGCGCACGACCGATGCGAACCTGCCCTATATCGCGGGGCGGCTGAACGATCTGGGTATCCGGCTGTCGGAAGTGCGCGTGGTCGCCGATATCGAGGCCGAGGTCGTTGATGCGCTCAATGCGTTGCGCGCCCGCTATACCTACGTCTTCACCACCGGCGGGATTGGACCGACCCATGACGACATCACCGCCGACTGCGTGGCCAAGGCCTTCGGCCTGGCGCTGATCGAGAGCGCGGAGGCGCGCCGGCGGCTGGAAGAGCGCTATGAAGAGAGCGGGATGGAGCTGAACGAGGCGCGGCTGCGCATGGCCAGGACGCCCGAGGGTGCGGTGCTGATCGACAACCCGGTTTCCGCCGCGCCGGGCTTCCAGGTGGAAAATGTCTTCGTGATGGCCGGCGTGCCGAAGATCATGCAGGCGATGTTCGAAAGCCTGCGCGA
>JADFVY010000492.1 GCA_015222795.1 Pseudomonadota bacterium
AAAACCGCAGAAACCGTCTTTGCATGGGGTTGTTTTCAGGTTCTGGAGGTCAGGGCTTCTGCCCGCGCCCTTCCGCATGCAGCTTCAGGGCGGCGTATATCGTCTCGCTGACCGGGGTGGGCACGCCAAATTCACGGCCCAGGCGCACCACCGCGCCGGTCAGCCATTCAAGTTCCAGGCGGTTGCCGCGTTCCAGGTCGCCCAGCATCGACGCCTTCATTTCGCCGGGCAGGCTCTTGGCGAAGGCCATCTGCTTGTCCTCGATGCCTTCCTCCAGCCGCGCCCCCTTGGCGCGCCCGACGGCGACGGTCTCGGCGATCAGATCGGCAAACAGACGGCGGGTATCCGCATCGGCCAGGATTGCTCCGATCGGCATGCGGGTTGTCGCGGTGGTGCCGGCCATCGGCGCCAGGAAGGCGAACTTGCGCCAGATATCGACGGTAATGTCGGGCGACAGGGTGGCCTCGAAACCGGCCTTCTTGCAGGCGGCGTCGAAGGCCTCCAGACGCGGGCTGGCGCGCCCGTCCAGCTCGCCATATTTCAGCCAGGCCATGGTGCCGGTATGGCGAATCACGCCGGGTTCCTCGATCAGGGCGGCGATCGCGGCGACGCCGCCGACCGCGTGATCGGCCCCCAGCACCGCGGCAACCCGATCTTCCGCATCGACGCCGTTCTGAAAGCAGATCACCGCCGTGTCCGTGCCAATCAGCGGCTTGCACGCCTCGGCCGCCGATTCAACATCCCACAGTTTGACGCAGAACATCACCACATCGACCTTGCCGATCATGGCCGGGTCGCTGATCGCCTTGGCGGGATGCACCAGCACATCGCCGTTCGGACTGTAAACCCGCAGGCCTTTCTCACGGATTGCGGCGCCATGCGCGCCACGGGCAATGAAGGTAACGTCCGCGCCCGAATGCGCCAGTCTGGCGCCGAAATACCCACCAACACCGCCGGGCCCCATGATCGCTATTTTCATGCGGCGATCCTCAGCTCAACGCGGCGCAAGCGCGCTGGATGCGCTGACAGGCGTCTTCCAGCAGGTCGGTAGAGGTGGCGTAGGAGATGCGGAAATGCGGGCTGAGGCCAAAGGCCTCGCCATGCACCGCCGCCACGCCCTCGGTTTCCAGCAGGTAGGTCACGAAATCCTCATCGGTTTCCAGCAATTTGCCTTCCGGTGTCGTCTTGCCCATCAGGCCGGCGCAGGACGGATAGACATAGAACGCGCCCTCGGGCGTCGCGCAGGTCAGCCCGGTAGCCTGGTTCAGCATGGAAACCACCAGGTCGCGGCGATCCTTGAACACCTTGTTATGTTCGGGAATAAAGGAATGGTCGCCGTCCAGCGCCGCGACCGAGGCCCACTGGCTGATCGTCGAGGTGCCGGTGGTCGACTGCGACTGGACCTTGTTCATTGCCTTGATGATATCCACCGGGCCCGCCGCGTAACCAACGCGCCAGCCGGTCATGCAATAGGCCTTGGAGAGCCCGTTCAGCGTCAGCGTGCGATCGTACATCTCCGGCACGGCCTGGGCGAAGGTGGTGAATTCGAAATCGTCATAGACGATGAACTCGTAGATATCGTCGGTCATCACCCAGACATGGGGATGCTTCTTCAGCACCTCGCCCAGCGCCACCATATCGGCGCGCGTATAGGCGGCGCCCGTGGGGTTGGACGGCGAGTTCAGGATCAACCATTTGGTCTTCGGCGTGATCGCGGCCTCCAGTGCCGCGGCGGTCATCTTGAAGCCGGCGCTTTCCGGGCAATCCACGATCACCGGCTCGCCCTCGGCCAGCAGCGTGATGTCGGGATAGCTGACCCAGTAAGGCGCCGGGATGATCACCTCGTCGCCCGGGTTCAGCGACGCCATCATGGCGTTGTAGATGCTCTGCTTGCCGCCGCAATTGACCGTGATCTGATCCGGCGTGTAGGTCAGACCGTTATCGCGCTTGAACTTGTCGCAAATGGCGCGACGCAGTTCGGGGATGCCGGCGACGGGTGCGTATTTGGTCTTGCCGGCGGCCATCGCATCAGTCGCGGCCTGCTTGATATGGTCCGGCGTATCGAAGTCGGGTTCGCCCGCGCCGAGGCCGATGACGTCCGCCCCGGCGGTTTTCAGCTCCGCCGCCTTGGTGGAAACGGCGATTGTGGGCGAAGGCTTGATGCGTGACAAACGGTCGGCGATGAAGGCCATGATGGTAATTCCCGGAGTTTGGCGATTGGAAGTGTAGACGGCGGCACACTAGCCCCGGAGTTGAACGCTTTCAACGGGCAAAGAGGCCCAAATCGCTATTTTTGCGGATAATGGATGCCGCTGGAATCATGACTCCATGCTCTTGGTCTTCCGACCCATCGTCGTCGTCAGATACAGCCCCATCGCAATAGCGGCCGCGCCCACTCCGTGATAGTAGAAAACCTGTTCGCCGAGGAAGGTCACGGCGGCGCCGGTTGCGAACATCGGTATCAGATGAATGAACAGCCCGGCCCGGGTTGGCCCCACCACCTCCACCGCGCGGTTGAAAAAGATGAAGGCCGCGACCGAGGCCATCAGCGACACATAGGCGATCATCGCCAGCGACTGCCAGTCCAGCGGCATCGCGCGGACATTCGC
>JADFVY010000493.1 GCA_015222795.1 Pseudomonadota bacterium
CAGGCCGCTTTCCCTTGTCCGCTCGCGGCGTTGCGCTCCGCTTGTGGTGCCAGCACCACGGCGCGAACCGCGCCTGACGAGCGAACAAGGGAAAGCGGTCAAATGGATCATTATCAGCGAGCATTGGTATCACGCCTCGCGAACAAGCCGTTGGGGCGCAGCATCAAGACCGCGATCAAAAAAGCGAAGGCGATGGCGTCCCGGTCGAGAATGCCGGACAGGTAAATCGTCCCGAACGCCTCTATTATGCCAAGCGCGATGGCGGCGGCGAGCGCGCCCGGAATGCTGCCAAGCCCGCCTAGCACGATGATCGCCAGCGCCTTGTACGACGGCACGGCACCCATGCCCGGCTCCACCAGATTGTTCAGCAGACCGACCATGATGCCGGCGGCGGCGGCCATCGCGGAACCGATGAAGAAGTTGAGATAGCGAACCTGGCGCACGCTGATCCCGAAGGATTCCGCCATCGTTGGATCAGTGACCGTCGCCCGCCAGGCGATGCCCGTGCGGGTGCGGGTCGCCAGCAGCCACAGAATCGCAATGGCAAGGATTGCGCCGGCAAGGGCCGCGACCTCCGCCGTTCTGATCGCAACGCCGCCACCTAGCGCCAGCACGCCATCAAGATGAGGCTCGGCATAGGAAATGCCATAAGGACCGAAGACAATACGAAACAGTTCCTCGGCGGCGATAAATATGCCGATCGATGCGATCAGGGCGACATAGGGTGGTTTGTGCAAAATGGGCCGGTAGACCACCTCGTACATCGCGATGCCGACAAAGCCGACAACGGGCAGGGACACCGCAAAACCAAGCAGCAGGCTGCCGGTGGCATTGGTTACGATAACGCCCAGGTAACCGCCCAGCGTAAACAGCGCCGCATGGGCCACATGGAGAATTCGCAGCAGCCCGTACACCAGGGTCAGCCCCAGCGCGATCAGGATGTAGATGCCACCCTGGACCAGCCCTTGCAGCAGCAGCTCAAGGAAAAGCATTGGGAAATCCCGTGAAATAGAGCCGGGCGGGCTCTGAACTACCCACCCGGCAATCGCGGTTTACTTCGAGGGCGGCGCAAGAAGATCGGGATCGCTGATGATGGAATGACGATGCCATTCCCCACCCTTGACCACCTGTACCTGAACGTCCTTGCGCACTTCGCCCAGTTCGTTGAACGAAATCGTGCCCGTGGAGGCCTTGAGCGAGGTCGCGGCAATCGCCGCGCGGATCGCCTTGGGATCCTCGGTTCCAGCTTTCCGCAGGGCCGCGATGGCCACCATGGCCGCCGTGTGACCCGACGCCGCGACCATATCGGCCTTGTAGCCAGCCTTTTTCTCAAAGGCGGCGATAAAGTCCCTGGTTTCGGGGGCATCTGAATCGCGGTCAAGCGAGGTTGTGATGATAACGCCCTCGGACGCCTTGCCGGCGATCTCGATGAACTTCTGGCTGTCATAGCCTTCCTGCCCGATAACCGGGACATCGATGCCCCCGGAACGCAACTGGCTAACCAGCGGGCCGGCGGTAAAGAAGTACCCGGACGCATAGATCGCATCCGGCGCGTCCGACTTCACCTTCGAGACGATGGGGCCGAACTGCCTGTCCTTGATGCTGTATTCGTATTCGTTGACGATCTCGATGCCGAATTTGCCCGCGGCTTCACGGAAACCATTGGCGAGCGACTTGCCGAAATCGTTCTTCAGGGTGATCAGGACGACCCTCTTCTTGCCCATGTCCCCGCCAATCAGCTTCGCGCCGGCGCGGCCCTGGACCTCGCCGACGAAGGAAGTCCGGAAAACGAAATTGCCGGCCCGGGTGATGTCGGGATGCACGGCATAGGCCGCGATGTAGGGGATGCCGGCGTCCTGGAAGACTCCGGCCGCGGCGCGGGTCGATCCGGAATAGCTGCCGGATATGGCGACTTTTACGCCGTCTTTTTCGATCAGCTTGATGGCGATCGGCACGGCCTCTTTCGGCGACGCCTGGTCATCATATACGACGAGTTCGATCTGTTTCCCGTCGATGCCGCCCTCGGCGTTGGCCTGTTCGACCGCGAGTTCCGCGCCGGTCAGCGCGGACTTGCCGTCGGCGGCGGCGAATCCCGTCAGGGGAACGTTGAAACCGATCTTGACCGTGTCGGCCAGGGCCGGTGTTGCGGCAAGCATCGCAATAGCGAAAGCCACCGCGGAAATCCGTTGAAACATTATCAGCCTCCTGTTGTTCCTCGATCGGGTATTTCCCGAATTACATCTTGTCACGACGTTCCGTGAAAGCGGCCTGAAACGGCCGCGCCGCGGTTCGAAGCGGGGTGTGGAACAACTTGACCATCTCGCGGGCACAAAGGCAATACCCGTTTGTCATCAAACGACAGGACGGCGGGGACCGGGTAGTTCCCGGCCCCCTCTCAAGATCAGATATCCAGGCCTCGGATATAATCGCCCAGTTTCTTGTTTGCCTGCTCCATTGCCAGGCGGGTTTGTTCGGCTTCGCCAAGCAATGCCTCCAGGGCGTCTTCCTGCTGGTCAAGTTTAGCGAGGTAGCGCTTCTGCAAATCGCTGCCGTGGGGCACGCGGGACAGGTTGTCGCGGATGCGCTTCTGTTCCTGGTGGATGCGCTGGCGTTCGCCTTCCAGTTCCTGCATCCGCCGCTGGCGCCCATCCACCACATCACGCAGCCGCGCCATCTCGGCGAAGGCCTTCTTGAGTTTGGGGTCGAGTTCGCCATTTTCGGCGAAGGCCATATAGAAGTTTCCGCGCTGCCCGATCAGAGCGAACGTTTGCAAATCCGGGTGGGTCAGCACGACCTCGATTTCGGCCTTCGCGCCGGCCTCCAGCTTGTGGCGGATGCGGTACATGCCGTCGGTCAACTCGACCTCGGCCTCGGTCGGCTTGACGATCTTCCAGCCGGGCATGCGGGGATGCTCGATCAGGATTTCGCGGGCTTCCCTGGCCGGCGCCTTCAGCCGGTAGGTCGTGTGCTGCTCCTGTTCGTAGGTCAGTTCCAGCACCCCGCGCACGATGCGGCCCTTGCCGATCACCTGGGTCGACTCGATTTCGCGGTCGACCAGCGCCTTCTGGTCCAGCGCGAAGCTGACCAGCCGCTCGTCGCCGGTGGGCAGGGTAGACAACTGAGCGTCGCCGACATAGCTGGCGCCGCCCGGACCGGTCTCGTAGAGCGTCAGCACGCCCGGTGGCAGGCCGGTCTCGCCATCGTTGGTCAGCCGGACCGAGGCCAGCGGATGCCGGTCGTGGGTCGCGGGCTGATAGAGCGCGACGCGCTGGGCCGGAACCTCGCGGTCGATGACCGGCACCAGCAGCGACTGGCCGGATTCGACACTGACCGGATAGGGCACGCGGAAGGTTACCTGGGTCGCGGCCTCCTTCGAGGCGGCGGCAAGAATGCGCGCCTGGCCCGGCGGCGGGGGTGGCGCCATGGCCTGAGTCGCAAGCCCCTCCTGCTTCAGCCTCATACTCTCCTCGGGGACGTTGGCGGCCATATCCATGGCTATCATGCCACCAACAACGCCGGGCTCCATCGCGCGCTGCGAGCGCCGGAATTCCTCGTCATACTCGCCTTCGGCCAACTGCTTCATGTCGATGGCACCGGTGTCGGGCGCGGGCAGCACGCGGCCCAGCACCTCAACCGGGATTTCCGGCCGATGGACGTAATAGGCCGTATAGAGCGCCTGGCGGAAGGTCACCGGATTGCCCGACACGATGGTCAGCTCCACGTCTTTCCATTCCTGGCCGCTCATATTTTCCAGCACGGCCCAGCCCTGCAGGCGAGCCTTTTCGGCCTTCTCGTCGGTCACGGTCAGGCGATAGCTCGCCTTCCACAGCGGCGCGGCCACCACATAGCCGACGCGCACCGTGCGCTTGCCCGCGCCGCTGGACAGGATTTCCAGGGTGCGGCGGTCGCGGGTGCGGTGGGCGGATATGGCTTCCAGCGCCTCGTCGATCTGGCCGCGCAGCTCCGGGTCGGTGAAGATCACGGAATCCGCGTCCTCGAACAGGAAGGTCTGCATGCCCTCGGCGCTCATCACGCTGACCCGGTGGCGGGTGATGACGCCACCGAGATCGGGCAGCGCCATTTCCTCGGGCACAACGCGCACCAGGCGGCCCTCGACCTGACGTGCCCCGGTGGCGCGGATCTGCGCGCCCGGCAGGGAATTCAGCAGCATTACGGGGGAACTCAACGCCTCCGGCCCGAACGGCAGATCGCGGAAGATCTGCGCCAGCGGCTCGCGCCCCGGCAGGCGGATGGTGCCGGCCACGCCCTCGTCGTCATAGACCACGATGCTTTTCAGCACATCGTCCACCTGATCGAGGCGAACCGACAGCGGCAGCGTGGCATTGCCCTCGACCTGGGCCTCATATTCGAAATAGCCCACGCCGCCGGCCGACAGCATGACGCGCTTGAGTTCCAGTTCCTGCGCCCCGGCGATCGCCGGCAGAGCGAAAATGGCGACGGCGACGGCAAACCCGGCCACCTTCGGTTTCCATGAATTCAGCATCTTCAAGTTCCTCGTTGCTTCGGGCTTTCGCCCACAATACAAGACCCGGCCGGATATACCGTTAATTCCGGTCCCTGCCATCGTATGCCGGCGAGGAGGCGTCCCGATGCCGCGGGCGGCGAAAAAACTGTTCGCCGTTCAGATTTCTTCCGGCAGCAGCCGCTCATCGAACGGGAAGGAGGTCAGGCATTCAACGCCGTTTTCGGTGATCAGCACCTGTTCCTCCAGCTTGACGCCCTCGGCCCCGCCGTCCTCGCCGATATAGGACTCGACGCAGATCGCCATGCCGGGCTCGAACACGCCGTCGTAACCGGTGGCGGCGAAATCCTCCTTGCAGGCGATAACGGGGTATTCGTCGGCCACGCCGACGCCGTGCAGGATGCATGAATAGCGATTGGCGAGGCAGGAGTCGGGGATTTGCCAGGACTTCTCGGCGAACTCGCGAAAGCCCATGCCGGGCTTCAGCAACGCCATGTTGGTCTGGACCTGCTCGTAGGCCAGGCGGTAGAGCCGGCGCTGTTCGTCGGTCGGGCGCGACGGGCCGGTATGGAAGGTTCGCGACAGGTCGGCCCAGTAGCCGTAGGGCCCCACCATGTCGGTATCCAGCCCCACCAGCTCGCCACGGCCGATCACCCGGTCGCTGGATTCCTGGAACCAGGGATTGGTGCGCGGGCCCGACGACAGCAGTCTTGTCGCAATCCACTCGCCGCCGCGCGCGATGTTCACCTGGTGCAGGATCGACCAGAGCGCGTTTTCGGTCACCCCGGCCTGGGCAGCCGCGCCCAGGCGCGCCAGGCCTTCCTCGGCAACGGCGATTGCCGCGCGCATGCAGCGAACCTCATCCTCGGACTTGATCAGCCGGGCCTGGTCCAGCGTCTCCTGGCCGTCGATGACCTCGACGCCGGCCGCCGTCAGCGCATTGGCCGCCATGGGCTCGATGCTGTCCACCGCGATGCGCCGGTTGCCGCCGCCATGGGCGCGAACCAGATCGGCGATTTCGGCGGCGAACAGTTGTACCCGCTCATCGGTCCGGTCGCCGGACAGGAAATAGAGGAAGCTGATGGCCGGCCGGACCTCGTCGACGACCTCTATCCCGTCCGACAGGTGCTCGCAGCCATGGAAATCGAACAGCACCACCGGCCCCTCGGCGGGGATGAAGCAATAGCGGCAGCGGTAATGCAGGGTCCAGACCGCCATGTTGCGCGTGCCGGTGGCGTAGCGGATATTGACCGGGTCGAACAGCAGGCAGCCGGCGAGATCGCGCTTGCGCAACTGTTCGCGCACCCGGGCCAGCCGGTAGGCCCGCAACCTCGCCATGTCGGGCGCGGGGAGATTATCGTGCAGGGCTGCGGAAAACCCGGTGGGGTCGATCGGCAGCCCGCCCACGCCATTCGCGGTTCGATCCATATTCCAGCCCTTCCCGGAAAATTCATCGGTTATCCGGGCGGACTTCAACCCGGATTTGCCGGGCCGTCAAGCGGAAAGGCAAACGCTAGTGGTATGAATCAAACGGATGATACCCATGGGTACCATCCGTCTGATTTATACCACTAGTTCAGGCCACGCTTTGACGCTTCAGCAATTCGGGGAAATATTCGCGCAGTTTCTGGATTTTCGGCGCGGAGAAACAGGCGATATAGGGCTGGGCCGGGTTTCGCGCGACGTAATCCTGATGATAGGGCTCGCCTTCGTAGAAGGTATCGAGCAAGGCAACCTCGGTGACAATCGGCCCGGAAAATGCCTCCGCCTCATTAAGCTGGCGGATATAGCTTTCCGCCACTTCGCGCTGGACCGCATCCATATGAAAAATGACCGAGCGG
>JADFVY010000494.1 GCA_015222795.1 Pseudomonadota bacterium
ACGGACGCCTGTTACGAGGATCCGAAATGGGGCAGCAATCCCAACATGGCCTATGACTGCGGCAAGCCCTTCGGCTGGATCAAAAAGGTCGGCTGGAAGGCTGGCGAGAAGAAATGGCCGGGCGCCTACAAGGCGGTTCGCAACTTCCATATTGAAAACGCCGAGATGAGCCAGTTGATCGTCGAAGTCGATCTCGAAGGCAAGAAACTCGAAGATGTGGTGGCTGGCTGGATGAAGAAGAACGAATCCACCTGGAAATCCTGGATAAAGTAATTACGTCAGGGCCTCGGGGCGGGACGGCCAGAGGTGATGGCCGTCCCGCCTTGATTCTCAATCTGTTTCTTCGTCTGCGAGGATTTCGTGAATAATAGCCCGGTCAAGCTTTCATGCCGTGGTGTGTGGAAGCTGTTCGGCCCGGACCCAAGGGGGTTTCTGGCCCGCCACAATCATGCGCCGGATAATGTTGCGATCGCGGATGCCGGGCTGATCGGCGCGGTCTGCGACGCCAATATCGAGGTCCGCGAGGGCGAGATATTCATTATCATGGGGCTGTCGGGTTCCGGCAAATCGACGCTGGTGCGTTGTCTGTCACGCCTGATCGAGCCGACTGGTGGCGAGGTGATCTTCGATAATCGCGATCTGCTGCGTGCCAGCGAGGCGGAGATGATCGAAATCCGCCGCCACAAGATGGGCATGGTGTTTCAGCATTTCGCGCTGTTGCCGCATCTGACCGTGCTGGGCAATGTCGCCTTTCCCCTGGAAGTTCAGGGTGTCGGCCGGGCGGAGCGCGAGGCGCGGGCGCTTGAGGTCATCGAACTCGTCGGCCTGAAGGGCCGCGAAAACTATTACCCGCGTGAACTTTCCGGTGGTCAGCAACAGCGCGTCGGCATCGCGCGCAGCCTGGCGGTGGAACCTGAAATCTGGTTTCTGGACGAGCCCTTCTCGGCGCTTGACCCGCTGATCCGCCGCGAAATGCAGGACGAATTCCTGCGCTTGCAGAGCATGCTGAAAAAGACCATCGTCTTCATTACCCATGATTTCGACGAGGCCATCCGCCTGGCCGACCGCGTCGCCATCATGAAGGATGGCTGGACCATCCAGATCGGCACGCCAGAGGAACTGGTGACCGCGCCGGCCGACGATTACGTCGCCGAATTCACCAAGGATATCCCGCGAGCCAAGGTGCTGTCCGCGGCATCCGTGATGGAGCCGGCCGGTGGTGACTATGCGGGCGAGGTTGCGGCGAACGCCAAGGTGGCCGACATCGCCGCCCGGGTTGAGGCGGCGGACAAGCCGCACGCGGTCGTTAGCGATGGAAATGTTGTCGGGCAGATCACGCGGCAAACCGTGGTCGATGTACTGGTGGGCCGCGAGGTCGGCGGAGGGGGGCGGCAGTGAACCTGGCCCTGCATCGGATCAAGGATATCTCCCGGAATGGCTGGGCCGTCTGGGCGCTGGCGCTGTTTATCGCCTGGCTGTTCAGTCAATTGAGCGGTGACCTGCTGCCCTGGGCGCATAAATATCCCCGCAACTGGATCTGGCCGATCCGCTTCGAGATCACCGCCTTCATGAAATGGCTGATCAACGATGCGACATTCGGGTTGTTCACCTTCAAGGAACTGACGCGTTCCGTATCCTGGCTGCTCGACTGGCCATTGACGGCGGCGACCAGTCTTTTCAGTTCCGGCCTGATGGAGGGCCAGGGGTCATACGCGGTACAAATTGCCCCGCCGCTGGCCTGGACGGCGGTGATTGGCGTTCTGGTGGCGATGGGGCATTACGCCCGCGACTGGAAGCTGGCGGCGCTGGTAGGTGGCTGTTTCTTTTATCTGGCGATGTTCGGCCAGTGGGACAGCGCCATGATTACCCTGTCCTCGATCGTCGTCGCCGTGCCGATCGGAGTGGCCGGCGGGTTGTTGCTCGGGATTCTCGCTTATCGCAGCCCCTTGTTCGAAAAAATCCTCCGGCCGGTCCTGGATCTGATGCAGACGGTCCCTATTTTCGCCTATCTGGTGCCGATCCTGTTCCTGTTCGGCTTTGGGCCGGTGGCGGCGATGACGGCGACCATCATTTACGCCATGCCGCCGATGGTCCGCGTCACCATTCTGGCGCTGCGTCAGGTTGCCGACGAGACCGTCGACTTTGGCCGCATGGTCGGCTGTACCCGCCACCAGATGACCTGGAAGGTGCTGGTCCCGTCGGCCATGCCGTCGCTGATGGTCGGCGTCAATCAGGTGATCATGCTGTCGTTGAACATGGTGATTATCGCATCGATGATCGGCGCGGGCGGACTGGGCTTCGACGTGCTGTCGTCGCTGCGCCGCCTGGATATCGGCGGGGGGGTTGAGGCCGGGGTCGCCATTGTCGTGCTGGCGATTGCGCTGGACCGGCTCAGCCAGGCCTTCGCGACCCGGCCACCGCCGGTCCATCGCGAACAACCGCTCGATTGGGCCCGCCGCCATCCCTGGCTTACCTTCTCGATTTTCTGGATCGCCCTGACCGCGATCGCCGGCCTGCTGCTGGAACCGGTGCAATCCTACCCAGAGTCGCTGGAGATCACGACGGGCGACTTCTGGGGCGACCTGGTCAAATATATCAACATCAATTATTTCGATTATCTCGAAGGCGTAAAGACTTTCTTCCTGCTGAACCTGATGATCCCGTTCAAGCGGTTCCTGCTGTCCATCCCCTGGGTCGTGATCGTTGGATTGCTAGCGCTGGCCGGCTGGCGGCTGGGTGGCCGGAAACTCGCGCTGCTGGCCTTCGCCCTGTCGATGCTGGTCGCCGTGACCGGGCAATGGGAAAAGGCGATGATTACCGTATATCTCTGCGGCATTTCCGTCCTCATCGCGTCGCTCATCGGCATTCCCATCGGCATACTGGCCGCGCAGAACCAGCGCGCCGGCAAGGTCGTGCGGGTCCTCATCGATACGCTGCAGACGCTGCCCAGTTTCGTCTATCTGATGCCTGTCGTGATGCTGTTTCGGGTTGGTGATTTCGCCGCCATGATCGCCGTCGTCGCCTATGCCCTGGCCCCGGCGATCCGCTATACCGCCCACGGCATCGGCCAGATCGACCCGCATCTGGTCGAGGCCGGGGTCGCGGCGGGCTGCACGAAGCGGCAACTCCTGTGGCGGATCAAACTGCCGCTGGCCTTGCCGGAAATCATGTTGGGCATCAACCAGACCATCATGCTGGCCCTGTCGATGCTGGTGATTACCGCGTTGGTCGGCACCCGCGACCTCGGCCAGGAAGTGTACATAGCTCTGACCAAGGCCGACACCGGCGGCGGTATAATCGCCGGCCTGTCGGTGGCCTTCATTGCCATTATCGCAGACCGGCTGATCGCGGCGGGCAGCGGCCGTATGCGCCGGCGCCTGGGCCTCGCCGAGGAAGGGGCCGCGACATGACCGAACAGGCAAAAGCGTTTGCCGCTGGCCTGTCCTTCTGGAAGGGCAAGGTCGACCCGCAACCGCTGTCGGGCGGCATTACCAACGTGAATTTCGTGGTCGAGGATTCGGGCGAAAAATATGTTGTACGTATCGGTGGGGATATCCCGCTGCATCAGGTTATGCGCTTCAACGAGCTTGCGGCCAGCCGCGCCGCCCATAGCGCCGGCCTGTCGCCGGAAGTGCTGTACGCCGAGCCGGGGGCGCTGGTCATGCGTTTTATCGAGGGCAAAACCTTCGCGCCGGAAGACATACGCAAGCCGGAAAATCTCGCCGCCATCGTCGATATCATCCGGCGCGTACATCATGACGTGCCGAAATATCTGCGCGGACCATCGCTGGTGTTCTGGGTGTTCCACGTGCTGCGCGACTATGCGGGTACACTGCATGACGGCGCCAGCCGCATGATTCCCGAACTGTCGCGGCTGATGGAAATCACGGATGCGCTGGAGGCCGAAATCGGGTCGATCGATCTGGTCTATGGCCACAACGATCTGCTGGCGGCGAACCTGATCGACGATGGCAAGCGGCTGTGGCTGATCGACTGGGATTACGCGGGATTCAACAGCCCGCTGTTCGATCTGTCGAATTTGGCGTCGAACAACGAATTCCCGCCGGATATGGAAGACTGGCTGCTGCAGGCCTATTTCGGCGAGCCGCAGAGTGGCGGTATGCGCCGGCGTTACGCCGCCATGAAATGCGCCTCGCTGCTGCGCGAGGCCATGTGGAGTATGGTGCAGGAAATTCACTCGGATCTCGATTTCGATTTCGTCGCCTACACGACCGAAAACCTGGAACGGTTCGAGCGGGCCCATGAAGATTATTTAGCTAGGGGCGTTTAATGGCGGCATTTCCCACACAGGCAAGGGCGGTTGTAATCGGCGGCGGCATCGTCGGCGCTTCCACGGCCTATCATCTTGCGGCCGAAGGCTGGACCGACACCGTCCTCATCGAGGCGGGCCAGCTTTCATGCGGGTCCACATGGCACGCGGCGGGGCTGGTTGGCCAGTTGCGCTCCAATGCCAACATCACCCAGTTGCTGGGCCATTCGGTGGCGATCTACGACCGGCTGGAAAAGGAAACCGGCCAGGCGACCGGCTGGAAGATGAATGGCGGCCTGCGGCTGGCCTGCACGCGGGAACGCTGGACCGAGGTCAAGCGCCAGGCGACGATGGCGCGCAGCTTCGGGCTGGAGATGGAATTGTTGAGCCCGGCCGAGGCCCTGAAATTATGGCCGATCATGAATGTGGACGATTTGGTCGGCGCCGCCTTCCTGCCGACCGACGGCCAGGCCAATCCGTCCGACATCACCCAGGCGTTGGCCAAGGGGGCGCGCCAACAGGGCGTGACGATTCTGGAAGATACCAAGGTCATCGCGATCGAAGTCACGGACGGCCGCGTCGCGGCGGTAGTGACCGACAAGGGCCGCATCGAATGTGAGGTTGCGGTCAACTGCGCCGGTCAGTGGGCCAACGAGATCGGCCAGATGGTCGGGGTGACGGTGCCGCTGGTCTCGGTGCAGCACCAGTATCTGGTGACCGAACCGATCGACGGCGTGCCGCGCGACCTGCCGACCCTGCGCGACCCGGACCGGCTGACCTATTACAAGGAAGAGGTCGGCGGGCTGGTGATGGGCGGTTATGAGCCGAACCCGATTCCCTGGGCCGAGAAGGGCATCCCCGACAAGTTCCACTTCTCGCTGCTAACCGAAAACTGGGATCATTTCGAACCGATGATGGAGCTGGCGCTGGGCCGCGTGCCGGCGCTGGAAACCGCCGGGATCAAACAGCTCATCAACGGGCCGGAAAGCTTCACCCCCGACGGCAACTTCATCCTCGGCGAGGCGCCGGAATGCGGCGGCTTCTTCGTCGGCGCGGGCTTCAACGCGTTCGGCATAGCCGCGGGCGGCGGGGCCGGCAAGGCGCTGGCTGAATGGGTCGTCGGCGGCCAACCGCCCTACGATCTGTGGGCCGTCGATATCCGCCGCTTCGGACAGCCTCATGGCGATATGGATTGGGTGCGTACGCGTACGATGGAAATGTACGGCAAGCATTACACCATCGCCTGGCCGTTGGAGGAACACGATAGCGGCCGGCCACTGCGCTGCTCGCCGCTGTACGAACGGCTTGCCGCGCAGGGTGCCTGCTTTGGCGAGAAGCTGGGCTGGGAACGGCCGAACTGGTTTGCGCCGGCCGGCGTTGAGCCGCATGACGAATACTCCTTCGGCCGCCAGAACTGGTTCCCCCATGTGGGCGCGGAGCACAAGGCCGTGCGCGAACGGGTTGGCCTGTTCGACCAGACCTCCTTCGCCAAATTCAGGATGACCGGCCGCGACGCCGAGGCCGCGCTGGGCTGGATCTGCGCCAACAATATCGCCAAGCCGCCGGGCGGCCTGACCTATACCCAGATGCTGAACGAACGCGGCGGCATCGAATGCGACCTGACTGTCGCGCGCCTGGCGCTCGACGAATTCTACATCGTCACCGGCACCGGCTTCGCGACTCATGATTTCGCTTGGATCAGGGCGAATATCCCCGCCGGGCTCGACGCGCATCTGACCGACGTGACTTCCTCCCACGCCGTGATGTCGCTGATGGGCCCAGCGGCTCGCGATGTCCTTTCGGCGGTCAGCTCGGACGATTTCTCCAACGAGGGTTTCCCGTTCGGCGCGGTCCGCGCGGTCCATATCGCCGGCGCGCCGGTCAACGCACTGCGCGTGACCTATGTGGGCGAACTGGGTTGGGAACTGCACATGCCGGTGGCAAACGCCGCCGATGTTTATGACGCCTTGATGAAGGCGGGCGCCGCGCACGGCATCGCCAACACCGGCTACCGCGCCATTGAAAGCCTGCGGCTTGAAAAGGGCTATCGCGCCTGGGGCGCCGATATCGGGCCGGATTATACCCCGGTCGAGGCCGGCCTTGGCTGGGCGGTGAAGCTGAAATCCAACATCCCGTTCCTCGGCCGCGAGGCCATCCTGGCCCAGCGCGAGAACGGCGTGACCAAAATGCTGGCCGGTTTCACGGTGGCCGACAAGAACGTGGTGCTGCTGGG
>JADFVY010000495.1 GCA_015222795.1 Pseudomonadota bacterium
CCTGTTAAACCGCGCGGCAAGGGAGAACCCGAATGGCGAATACGATCCTCGGTCTCAGGACCACGATATACAAGGTCGGCGATCTCGCCGTGGCGAAGGAGTGGTACGCCAGGACATTCCAGGTGGCGCCCTATTTCGACGAGGCCTTCTATGTCGGCTTCAATCTGGCCGGCTACGAACTGGGCCTGCTGGAGGACGACACCCCGGCGGCGGCCAAGACGGCGAACGTGCTCAGCTATTGGGGCGTGGACGACATCGAGGGCGCGGTGGCGCATTTTATCGAACAGGGCGCGGCCGAGGATACCAAGCCGACCAACGTCGGCGGCGAGATCATGGTCGCCACGGTGAAGGACCCGTGGGGGAATGCGATCGGGTTGATTTATAATCCGGAGTTCGGGGTGGAGTGATCGTCTCGGGCGCTCGCTCGCCGGTTTCCCGGACTCAGATCATCGCCGTCAGCGAGTGCGTCGCCATTTCACCGTTGTCAGAGAGGGGTAATTCAACGAAGGTGGCGCTGGTATGTCTGCGGTCGGCCCAGTCGAGATTGCCCGACACCCGCGAGATCAGCATCTTCCGGCTGGTCATTTCATAGAATTCGAAATCCTCGATCGGATTGATTCCGTCGGCCACCAGTTCGGAATAATGCCGGCCGGTATAGTCGGCGCCGAGCCGGTCCGCCACATCCACCCCGACCAGCCGGAACCGGAAATCAAACGGGTCGTAGAATAAATCGGTGATGATAATCTTGCCGTGCCAGCCGACGAAATCGTAGAAATCGAAATCGACCAGGACAGGCGCCGGGCGGTCGCCGCGCTTGCCTTGCCACAGCCGGACAATATCCTCGAAACCGGGCAGCTCATCTGGATCAACGTCGCGTTCAAAAACTTCATACAGCCAGTTTTTGTGCTTCTTCCATACCGTCACGCTTCAAAAATCCCGTTTTTTTTAATAACATTTTGCCGCCGGGCATATAGCGCAGCGCCTAAAAATATCCAGGACAGACTATATAAACTATAGTATTAAATGCCAGTTAGGAGCAACGTCAAACTCCGCTCGCGCCCTTCCCCCGCAACGCCATCACCACCCGCTCCGGCGTGATCGGCATCTCGTGGACACGGACCCCGATCGCGTCAGCGACGGCGTTGGCTATGGCCGGGGCTACCCCCGTGATCGCCGGTTCCCCCACGCCCTTGGCGCCGAAGGGGCCCAGGCCGCTGCGAGATTCCAGCAGGATGCACTGGACCCTGGGCATGTCCATCGAGGTCGGCATCAGATATTCGCTGAAGGACGGGGTTACCAGCTTGCCCTCCTCGTACAGCATTTCCTCGCTGAGGCCATAGCCCTGGCCGTTCTGGGCGCCGCCTTCGAGTTGGCCCTCGACCGCGGCCGGGTTGATGCATTGGCCGATATCGAGGGCGGCGATGCTTTTGCGCACGGTCACCTCGCCGGTGTCGATATCGACCGCCACCTCGATCGCATGGGCGCCGTAGGTGTAGTCGGGATGGGCCTGGCCCTGGCCGGTCTCGGGGTCGAGATGGTCCGAAAAGGGGGCGCGGAACATGGACAGTTCCGAACGGTGGACGCCCTCGGACGCGCAGATTTTGACAAGATCGATGAAGGCCATGGACTTGTCGGGATTGTCGATGGCGAAGACCTTGTTGAACTCCATGACGATTTCGTCGACCGCAACGCCGAATTCCTTGGCGGCGCGGCCGGCCAGCCTGGCGCGCACGGCCTCGGCCGCCATCTTCGCGGCGTTGCCGGTCATGTAGAGCGCGCGGGTCGCCGTGGTGGTGCCGGCCAGCGGCGTTACGGCGGAATCGCTGTTGTAGATCACCACATCGTCCAGGGTGACGCCCAGCACCTCGACCGCGATTTGGCCCAGCGCCGAGATCTGGCCGGCGCCAATGTCGGTGACGCCGGAGCGCACAATCACGGTGCCGTCCACCTCGACGCCGACCCAGCATTCCGAAGTATCGTGCAGGAAGGTCAGGCGGCCGTAGCTCTGCTGATAGGCGGCGATGCCGCGGCCGATTGCGATGTGCGGTTCGGTGGATTCCGTGGGCTCGCCCAGCGCGTCCCAGGCCTGTTCGGCGCAGCGATCGGTCCAGATCGCGCTGGGCGGCACGAAGCCGGTGGAGATCGGCTCGCCGGTTTTGAGGAAATTGCGCCGGCGGAATTCCATGCGGTCCATGCCGATGGCGTTGGCGACCTCGTCCATCTGCTGTTCATAGGCGGCGCAGGCCTGCATGCCGCCAAAGCCCCGGAAGGCGCTGGTGAACATGTTGTTGGTCGCCACCGCGCGGGCGTAAACGTTCAGGTTATCGACCCGGTAGGGCCCGGGCGCGGCCACCGCGCCATACAGCAGAACATAGGGGCTGAGGAACACATAGGCCCCGGAATCGGCGGTGATCTGTACGTCCATGCCGGTGATCTTGCCGTCCTTGGTGACGCCGGTGCGGTAGGTCAGCTTGAAGGGATGGCGCTTGCCGTGGCCGACGAAGGAATCCTCGCGGCTGTATTCCAGGCGCACCGGGCGGCCGGTACGAAGCGCCAGCAGCGACAGGTAGATTTCCACCGTCACGTCTTCCTTGCCGCCGAAACCGCCGCCGACCAGCGCGCCGCGAATGCGCACCTTGTTGTGGGGCACGCCGATGGCGTCGGCGATGGCGCGGAAATGCTCGATCACCTGGGTCGACATGCGGATATTGACCACATCGTTCTCGTCGCTCCAGGCCAGGCCCACTTCGGGCTCCAGGAAGGCATGCTCCTGGAACGGGGTTTTATAGGTGTTCTCGACGACGACATCGGCGGCCGCCAACGCGCCCTCCGGATCGCCCTTCCTGATCTTGTGCTCGGCGACGATATTGCTCTTGCCCTGCAGGATGGGCGCGCCGGGTTTCAGCGCCTCGTCCGGGTCATAGATTCCGGGGATCGGTTCCAGCGTGAATTCGACCAGCGCGGCGGCCTGCTCGGCGATATCGCGGGATTCGGCGGCGATCAGGGCCAGCGGCTCGCCATAATAGCGCACCCGCTCGCGCACCAGTATCTGCTGGTCGGTGTCCATGCGCTTCTGGCCGGTCTGGCCGGGGATGTCGGTGGCCGCCATGCGGTCGGGCAGGTCGGCGGCGGTCAATATGCAGGCCACGCCCGCCAAGGCCCGGGCCTTCGAGACGTCGAGGCTCACGAGTTTCGCGCTGGCCAGATCGGCGCGCACCACCTTGGCATGCAGCATGCCGGGCATGACGTAATCGCCGGCAAAGGGCGTCTTGCCCGACGCCTTGCCCGGAGCGTCGGTGCGCGGCAGGGGTTTTCCGATCTGGCTGAATTTGACGTTCGACGCGGGCTGGCCGGTTACATCGACATCGCTCATGATTTGCCTCCCGCGCCGCGCATTTCGGCGGCGGCTTCCTCGACCGCCTCGAAAATCTTGGTGTAGCCGGTGCAGCGGCAGAGATTGCCGCTCAGCCCGATGCGGATGTCTTCCTCCGAGGGCTCCGGGTTACGGTCGATCATCGACTTGGCCGCCATGATCATGCCCGGCGTGCAGTAACCGCACTGGATGCCGCCGCCGTCGGTGAAGGCCTTCTGCAGGGGATGCGGAGTGTCGCGCTCTCCCAGCCCGGCGATGGTGGTGATCTCGCGCCCCTCGACCATCCAGGCCAGGGTCAGGCAGCTATCCATGGCCAGGCCGTCGACCTGCACCGCGCAGGCGCCGCAGTCGCCCTTCTCGCAGCCGCATTTGACCTCCACATGGCCAAGATCGCGCAGCGCCTCCAGCAGGGTGCGGTGCGGCGGGACGCTGGCCTGTTCGGCGCGGCCGTTGATGGTGAGGGTGATGGTCTTTTCCCTGGACATGATCTCTATCCTTTCCGAAGAGCCTGGGATACCAGGCGCCGGGTCAGTGCTTCGACGGTGTGGCGGCGATAATCGGCGGAGGCCCGGATATCGTCGACGGGGCTGCATTCGCCGGCGGCACAAGCGGCGGCCTCGGCGATCAGCTCGGGGGTCAGCGCGGCGCCTTCCAATAGCGCCTCGGCCGCCTTCGCGCGCAGCACCACCGGCGCAACCGCGCCCAGCGCAATACGCGCCATGCTGCATTTGCCACCCGCGACGGCGATGGTGACCGCCACGCCGGTGATCGTGATGGCGTCCCCCTTGCGGCGCGCCAGCTTGTAGAAGGAATTCACGGCATTATCGGGCAGGCGCGACCAGGAGATTTTCGTTATCAGCTCGTCGGCTCGCCGCGCATCCTTCTTGTAGCCCAGGAAATAGTCGTCCAGCGCCACCGTCCGCGTCCCCGATTTCGAGGCCAGCGTGACCTCGGCATCCAGCGACATCAGCGGCGGCACCAGATCGGCGGCCGGCGAACCGCAGGCGATATTGCCGGCGACCGTGGCCGTGTTGCGCACCATCTGGCCGGCGAAGACCTTCGAGGCGTCAATCAGCGACGGCGCGGCGGCGGCGATCTCGGGCGAGGCCAGCAGCTCGCTGACGGTGGTGCGCGCACCGATGGTCACGCGGTCCGCCCCGACACCCATACCGCAAAGCTCGCCGATATTGCCCAGACCGACGACCCGGTCGGGTCTCTCGCGCCGCGACCTTATATCGATGAGCAGGTTGGTGCCGCCGGCCAGCGGGGCTATATCCCGCCGGCCGGCGCCGGCCATCACTTCCAGGGCGCCGGCCAGCGTGTCGGGAATGTCGAGATCGAATTGCGCATACATGGGTTTTCTCCCTGTCGGATCCTGCTCAGACGTCCCAGCCGCCATCGTCGGCCAGTTGCTGGCCGGTGATGTTACGGGCGTCCTCGCTGGCCATGAACAGCACCGCATTGGCGACGTCCTGGGTCGTGGTGACCCGTTTCAGGGCCATGTCCTGGACATACTCCTCATAAACCTGCTCGATCGTCCAGCCGCGTTTCTTGGCCTTGCCCTCGCACAGCTTCATCATGCGCGGCGTCTCGACGATGCCGGGGCAGACCGCATTGACGTTGATGTTGTATTTGCCCAGTTCCAGCGCCACCGTCCGGGTAATGCCGCGCACCGCCCATTTCGACGCGCTGTAGGAGGTGCGCATCGGATAGCCGCGCAGGCCCGAGGTGCCGCCGATATTGACGATCTTGCCGCTTTCCTGGGCGATCATCGTGGGCACCACATGCTTGATCGGCAGGAAGGTGCCGAGCTCGTTGGCGGTGATAACATAGGTGAAATCGTCCACGTCGATGTCCTGCACCGGGGTCTCGATGGGGCCGGTGACACCGGCGACATTGACCAGGATGTCGATGCGCCCGCCG
>JADFVY010000496.1 GCA_015222795.1 Pseudomonadota bacterium
GATCGTCCCGCTCAGGCGATTCTATTGGTGTTCATGGCCGTGGCCGTGCTGACCCTGCAGGACGCGGTCATCAAATGGCTGTCCGAACGCTACCCCGTCATTGAAATCCTCTTTATCCGTAGCGTGATCATGCTGCCGGTCATTCTGGTAGTGGCGGCGGCGACGGGGCAATTGGGCAGGCTGCGCACACGGCGATATGGCGCGCATCTGCTCCGCGCGGTGCTGAACTTTCTGGCCTTCATCACCTATTTCGGGGCGTTGAAACTTATGCCGCTGGCCGACACGCTGGCGATTGTCTTTTCCGCCCCGATCTTCATCGTGCTTTTCAGCGCGATTTTGCTCAAGGAGAAGGTGGGGCCCTGGCGCTGGTCGGCTGTCGCCTTGGGCTTCGTCGGCGTGCTGGTGATGATCCGGCCTGGAACCTCCATGCTGGACTGGCCGGTGATGCTGGCGCTTATGTCCAGCGTCTTTTATGCGCTGTGGATGCTGACGACCCGCACCATGGCCGAGGACGAATCGAGCCTCGGCATGCTGTTCTATGCAACGGTATTTTTCGTGCTGGCCGGCGGGGCCATGGTGCCCTTCGAATGGGTGACTCCAAGCGGCGAGGATTTGTTGGTGCTGGCGGTACTCGCCGTTGTCGCCATGATCGGTCTGTTGATGCTGATACAGTCCTACCGGATGGCCCAGGCCTCGATCCTGGCGCCCCTGGATTATACCTCAATGGTCTGGGCGGTCTTGCTGGGCTGGTTCGTCTGGAATGAACTTCCCGGGATCTGGGTAATCGCGGGCACGGTCCTGGTGGTTTTCGCCGGGCTGATCATCGTCCACCGCGAAGCCCGAATGCCCCATCACGCCGTATCGCTCCGGGGGCCGACGGACGAGTAGGGTGGGTCAGAACTTTTCTTCGCCGTGAACACGCACCGTGTCCGGAAAATCGCGGTAGAGCGCGAAGGTCGCGTCCGTCACCAGACTGTTGACCGCATGGTGCAGCCCCTCGGCCGGGTCGGCGCGCGCGGCGACCTGCTCGAACGCCTTGTCGAGCTGCGCCAGCCCCTCGACCTCGATGATGATATGGAATTCGGCCAGATGTGCGGGACCCAGGCCCAGTTTGCGGCGGGTCAGGCGGTAGCCGACGATGGCGCCGCTCTCTTTCAGATGCCCCAGATAGGCGTGCACGCGGTCGGCAAACTCGGTGTCCTTGACCCCGTCCTTCAGATTGCACCAGGCGTGGTAGAGGTCCATCGTTAACCGCAGGCCGCGACGGCCCGCCGCGCCATGACGCCGATCAGATGGGCGCGATAGTCGGCGGCGGCGTGGATGTCGCTGTTCAGCCCGTCCGGTGACACGGATATGCCCTCCAGCGCGGCGGCGCTGAAATTGCCGTTCAGCGCGCTTTCCATTTCCGGCACCCGGAATACCCCGCCGCTGCCCGCGCCGGCCACCGCAACCTTTACGTCCGCGCCGGTCTTCGCGACGAACACGCCGACGATGGCATAGCGGCTGGCCGGGTTCTTGAACTTCATGTAGGCCGCCTTGTCGGCCGCCGGGAAACTGACCGAGGTGACGATTTCGCCCTCGCCCAGCGCGGTCTCGAACAATCCAGTGAAGAATTCCTCGGCCGCCAATGTGCGCTCGGTGGTCGTAACCACCGCTCCCAGCGCCACGCAGGCCGCCGGGTAATCCGCCGCCGGGTCGTTATTGGCGATCGAGCCGCCCAGCGTGCCGCGGTTGCGCACCTGCCGGTCGCCAATGTCGCCGGCCAGCGCGGCCAGTGCCGGAATCCTGGCCTGAACCTCGACCGAGGCCGCGACATCCGCGTGGCGCGTCATCGCGCCGATCACCACGGCGCCGCCATCCATCGAAATGCCGCTGAGCTCGCCGATGCCGGCAAGATCGATAAGATCGCTCGGCATGGCGAGGCGCTGCTTCAATGTCGGCAGCAATGTCTGGCCACCGGCCAGCAATGTTGCGTCATCGGCCGATTTGACCGAACTCACCGCATCGGTGAGCGAACCGGGACGCTGATAATTGAATTCGTACATCCCGCTTTATCCCTTCGTCGCCATTGCCGCGGCGCCGGCTTTGATCGACTTGACGATGTTGTGGTAGCCGGTACAGCGGCAGATATTGCCTTCCAGCCCGTCGCGGATTTCCTGTTCGCTGATGTCGGGGCGCCCGCGCACCAGTTCGACCGCGCTCATCACCATGCCCGGCGTGCAGAAGCCGCATTGCAGCCCGTGGTTCTCGCGGAACGCCTCCTGCATCGGATGCAGCACGCCGTCCTTCGCCAGCCCCTCGATCGTGGCCACCTCGGCGCCCTCGGCCTGGACCGCCAGCGCGGTGCAGCTTTTCACCGATTCGCCATCGATATGCACCACGCAGGCACCGCACTGGCTGGTGTCGCAGCCCACATGCGTGCCGGTCAGGCCCAGATTGTCGCGAAGAAACTGAACGAGCAAGGTCCGGGGCTCGACTTCCCCCGATACGGCCTTGCCGTTCACCGTCATGAAAACGGTGACTGTCATTGATACCCACCTGATTATGCGAGGCACGCCACGCGGGCGCGCCGGATTTTCAAATTCGGGCCGCAGTCTGGCGACAGCGCGGCTCGAGATCAAGCGCTGTTTAACGCGGTATTGACTGAAATCAAAGGCGAAGCTGTACCGGCAGGGTATTTTTGTGCTGAATTCGTAAGTTGCAGGCATAATGGAGCGGGTATGGAATCGCAGGACAATAAGGCCCCCGGCATGATGGGGCACAATATCCAGAACATATCGATGACGGTGGAAGTCCGTCTTTTCAACAGTTTGATGAAATTTTCCGATAACGGTCTGAAGCCAAAGGTGATGGAAATGCCCGCCGGCAGTTCCGTCGGCGACGTTTTGCGCGATTTGAAGATCCCCGCCGACAAAATCCATCTGGTGCTGCTCAATGGGCGAGACATCACGCCCAGCCTTTATACAGCCGTCAATGAAACAGTGGAGCTGGACGAAGGCGACGTCCTGGGCCTGTCCGGCCCGGTGCCTTACAGCTGGGGGTATGGATCACCGGTCGTGTAGCGCCGCAAACGTTTTTCTCCTGAGAAAAGTCTACAGCCCCTCTCCCGCTTCGGCGGGGGAGGGGCTTTTTTTGTTTGTTTGGTTCCCTATATACCGGGTTCCGCTTGACGCGGTGGTGTTTCAGGCGTTAAAGAGGCGCGTCTTTCTGCGGTGGCTGTAGCTCAGTCGGTTAGAGCACCAGGTTGTGGACCTGGGGGTCGTGGGTTCAATTCCCATCAGCCACCCCAATTTTTCTCC
>JADFVY010000497.1 GCA_015222795.1 Pseudomonadota bacterium
GCTGTATCGCGACCATTTCGTCCAGACCGACGGCCGAAACGACGCCTACATGCATTTCTGGCGCGACCTGGACGTCATGGAGGTCGCCGCTCTCCGGCCGGTGGGCATGGCGCCTTCGACCGCAGCCGTTTCGCCGGGCCGCGAGAAAAGCGGTTTCGGCGGCAGGCTCCGTCCGGTCAGATCGGTCAAATCGTTTTAAGTGCCTATTCCCCTGTAACCGGCCGGTATCTGCCGTCGGCTCCCAGGAACTCCTTGCCGCCGTCGCGATAGAAACTCTCCGCGCCGGCATCGCGCAGGATGGCCAGCATGCGGGGGACCTGGTGGGCCTCCTGCTCCAGCCGGGTGATGACCTCCGACGGGCCGATCTCGTCCAGCAGTTCGAACGGTCCCTTCTTCCAGCCGAAGCCCCAGCGCATGGCGCGGTCCACATTGACGATGTCGTCGGAAATCCGCGGCACAAGATCGGCCGCATAAACCAGCGCGCCACCCATGCAGGCCCAGGCGAACCGGCCTTCCACGTCGTCGGCGAAGATCAGCGATTTAGCATCGCCGTGGCTCGATGACGCCTCTTGTGCGGGCCGCCAGTCGCCGGCCAGCAGGTCGAAGGTCTCTTTCGTGCGGCTGCCGTCTTCATGCTTGGTCAGCTTGTAGAAGCCGCCGCCAGTCTTGCGGCCCAACTGGCCGCGCGCCATCATGTCCCGTTCCGCGGGCGGGAATCCCAGCCAGGCGCGTCCGGCGTCGTCGGCCGGCAGATTGAGGTCCAGATTCTTCGCCACAAAATCCATGATGTCGAGCCCGATCAAATCGATCAACCCGTATAGCCCGGTAGAAGGCAAGCCCACCGGCGCGCCCATAACCGCATCGACCTGCTCCATGCAAAGGCCCTGCTCCAGCGCCGCGCGCGCCTTGTGCAGCCCGGCCAGCATCCAGTAACAGCCGATGCGGTTGCCGATGAAATTCACCGTGTCCTTGGCATGCACCACGCCCTTGCCCAGCCGCTGGCCGCAGAATTCGGCCAGTGCGTCGACGGCATCCTGGGTGGTGTCGGCGTCCGGCACCAGTTCCATCAGTTTCATCACCTTCACCGGATTGAAGAAGTGGGTGACGGTAATGTCGCGGCGCAGCCGTTCCGGCATGCCCTCGGTGATTGAGCGCAACGGAATGCCCGAGGTATTGGTGCTGACCACCGAACCATCCTTGCGCAACGGTTCAAGCCGTTCGAACAGCGTGCGCTTGGTATCGAGGTCCTCGATCACCGCCTCGCAGATCCAGTCATAATCGGCGATTTTCGCCAGATCGTCGAAGGAACCAGTCTCGATCCGCGCCGCCGCCTCGGGCGTATCGACCGCCGGCGGGCGGCCGTTGACGATACGATCCAACGCCTTTGCGGCAGCCTCGTTACTGACATCAAGCAACAGCACGCGGCATCCGGCCTCGGCGCAGGCGCCGGCAATGCCGGCCCCCATGGTGCCGCCGCCCAGCACGGCGACGGACTCAATTTTACGGGTCATGCGTTCAGACTCCCTCGACGATGCAGAGCAAGCGGTCCGCCGCGCCCTTGGCATGCGATATGGCTTCCTGGTATTCCGGCGAGTTGTAGCAGGTCTCCGCCGCCTCGACGGACGGGAACTCGACCACTACGTTGCGCGGATATTCCTCGCCTTCAAGTGTCACCAGCCGCCCGCCGCGAGCCAGGAACTTCCCGCCATGCTTCTCGATCGCCGGCCCCGCCAGCTTGGCATATTCCCCGTAACCATCCGCGTCCGTCACCCGCACGCGGGCGATCCAGTATGCGGCCATCTCCATCCTCCATGTCAGTCCAGTAAATCCGGTGCGCAAACTAGAAGGATTTTTCGCCGGAGGAAAGCCAGTTCGGTACAATGATCGCCGGTTTTCGCGATTAGCATAGTCACCCCACCGGAATGAATTCTGGCGATGCCGGGCCGCAGGCGGCGCCATTCCAGTCGCCGAGCCATTTATCGACTTTCAGGCCCGCGCCATCCAGCATCGCCGTAAACGGCTTCCGGTCCGTGAACCGGATATCCGATGAAGCGGAATAACGCCGCCCGCTTTCGACGATCCGGTAGTGAGTCTGGTAGGTGACGATCCCGGTGGCCGCGTCATGGGAGGCTTCGTTCCATGCCTCGACGGCGCCCAGTCCGGGGGCCTCGAACCGGCCGTTCCGAATGCTCCGGCGTCCATTTGCGCCACTCTTCGGTCGCCGGATTGCGCGTGTCGAAGATGAAACGCCCGCCGGGTTCAAGTTGCGGGAGAGACGGTCCAGACCATTATTTACCATTGTTCGCGGAAAGAAAATGGGCGCCGGCTTTCGCCGACGCCCAGGTCAAACCCGAATTTTGATTCTTTAAGACTCGTAGCCACCCTTTTTCGCGGGCTGCACGATAAGCTTCGTCAATATCAGATAGACGATGCCCGCGACCACCGCCGTCGGCAGGGATGCGGTCATATACTCGTACGGCGAATGGCTTGCATAGGTCAGCGGGTCCAGCAGGTAGATGTATACCAGGAAGCCCGCCACCATCGCCGCAATCGCCGCGATATTGAAGCCGCCCCAGTAGGCGTAATCAGAATCAGGCGATTTCTCATAGAGCGCCCGCACGCTGATTTTCTGCTTGCGCAGGATGAAGTAATCGACGATCTGGATCGCCACCAGCGGCGCGAATGTCACGCCGATGAAGGCCAGGAAGGTTCCGAAATTATTGAAAAACCATTCCTGGATCACGATGCAGACGATGGCAACCGGGGCCAGCGCCACGACCACCGTCATCTTCCAGGATAGCCTGCCCATCGCGGGGATATGCTTCAGTCCGATGGCCGAGGCATATACGCCGATCACCGCCGTGCCGAAATTCGCCGCCATGACGAACAGCAACGCAACCGCGCCGGCGACCGGCCCTCCAAGCTCCACCAGCCAGGCGGCCGGATCGGACGTTTCCAGAGCCAGGACTGCCGCCAGGCCGATAACGCTGAGGATCGGGACAGGCAATCCCATGCCCAGCATGGACGGTAAGGTCGCGGTATGTGCATTCGGCGAGACGCGAACCATGGCGCCGATATAGGGCCACCAGGACAGCAGGCTGACGATGCCGATCTCGATGCCGGTCGTGTAATCCCACAGCAGACTGCCGGAGGCATATGCGGGCTTGGCCGCTTCGATGGCCACGCCCTCTTTTGTCAGCAGCATATAGACCATCCACAGGCCAACGCCGACGATGAAGAAAAACAGGATCTTGGAGACCCGCTCGATGCCGGTCGCGCCCTTAAGCAGGATCACGAAGACGATAAGGCAGGCCAGCGCGGTCGCCACCGGAATGATAATCGCCCCGGACCCTTCCGTGGCAACGCCCAGAATCGTCAGAAATTGGGTGACCGATTTCCCGAAGAAGATCAGCAGCAGAGAGTTCCAACCGATGATCGACGCATATTGCAGAAAGACTGTGATAATCCAGCCCCGGTTGCCGAACTGCGGTTTGGACGACGAGATCGAGTCGATGCCGTAACGGGTCGCCATGGGCACGACGGCCAAGGTAACCAGAAACATGCCGATCATGCTGCCCGCCGTCATCGACGCGAAGCCCATCTTGAGGTTCAGGTAATAACCGACATATTCACCGATGATGTAGCACCAAGTGGCAGATGCCGCGACCAGCAGCACGATCCCCAGCTCCCGCTGGCCCCATGTCCGCTCGGATTTAAGCAACGGCCATGCGCTCTCGTCGACCGTATCGTATGACTGATTGGCTTGATCGCTCATCACATCCACCCCCAGATCAAAAGCAGAATGGGGCCGACGACGCCCAGCAGCGCCAGCCAGATCCAGTCGGCGCCAGTGAAACCTTCACCCTGGTTAGCGGGATTTTCGAGTTCTGTTATTCGCCGTTCGAGCTCGGCGGGTAGTTGTTCCTGTGCCATGATAGTTTTCCTTTCCTCCCAATTGTGTTCCCGGGGGAACATGTGAATTTCGTGATTATCGGCCCGGACAGGCCTCATCGTCCTTGTACGGGAACCACCAAAAATCCTGATCGGCGCATTGCGGATCGATCATCGCCAGTTTCGTATGGCGGAAGCTGTCCAGCCCTTCCGCCCCCAATTGACGCCCAATTCCCGACATCTTGCGGCCGCCGAACGGGCCCGCATCGTTATCCAGCAGCGGTGCGTTGACCCAGACCATGCCGGCTTCCAGTTCGTTCACCGCGCGGTTCGCCTCACCCAGATTTGTGGTGTAGATATTCGCACCAAGTCCGTATTTCGAACGGTTGGCCAATTCGATCGCCTCGTCGAAATTCGAGACCTTGCAGATCGGCATGGCCGGACCGAAGCTTTCCGCATTCATGATATCCATATCCGGCGTGACATCGGTCAACACCGTGGGCTCGTAATACCAGCCCTTGTTGAACCCGGCCGGGCGTTTGCCGCCACGGGCGACCTTGGCGCCCTGTTCCTGGGCCCGGGCCATGACTGCTTCGAATCTGGTGCGTTCCTTTTCCGTGACCATCGGGCCAATATCGACCTTGTCCAGGCCATTGCCGATCCGCAGGGCGCCGGCTTGTTCGACGACCGCATCGACGAAGGCGTCATGGATGCTTTCATGGATGAAGAAGCGTTCCCCCGCGGTGCAGACCTGTCCGCAATTGAGGTAGGCCGCGAACGCCGCGCCGCGGGCGGCCATGTCCAGCGGCGCAGACGGCATGACGATGAAGGGATCGTTGCCAGAGGCCTCTATCAGGCAGCCCTTGAACTGTTCGGCGCAGGCCTTGGCGACGATCTGGCCGGTCTCGACGCCGCCCGTGAACGCCACCATGTGGGTGTCCGGGCTGCTAACGAGTTGCTGGCCCACGCGGCCGGCGCCGGGCACGCACTGTATCAGGCCGGCCGGCAGAGGCTCGAAACATTCCATGAATTTCAGCGACGTCAGGGTGGTCAGCTCGGACGGCTTGAGGATGACCGAATTGCCTGCGGCCAGCGCCGCCGCAGCCTCCCAACAAAACAGGACCAGCGGAAAGTTGAACGGCAGAATGGCGACCACCGTGCCGAGCGGTTCCTTCACCGTGTAGTGGAATTGCCCGTCCACCGCCGACCCGATAACCTTCCCCGCATCGTGGCGTGCGACCTCGGCGTAATAGTCGATGGCGCTGGCCGACCAGGCCACCTCGTCGGCGGTCTCCTTATACGGTTTGCCCATCTCTCGGGTCATCATTTCGGCCAGCACCGGCGTCATTTTCCGCATCCGGGTCGCCACCTCGTGCAGCGCCTCGGCGCGGGTCAGCGGATTCTGGCTGTTCCATTCACGCTGTACCTTGTTGGCGCGGGCGATGACGGCATCGACCTCCGCCTCGGTCGTATCCGGAATCTGGCCGATCACGTCCTCGGTCGCCGGGTCGACGACGTCGAAGCCGCCGGTGGCCGCGCTTTTCACAAATTGTGCCCCGTCGAAGAAGGTGCCGCTAAGCCGTTTCAGTTCGTCGATTGCCGTCATGAACTCATCCTCTTTCTGTTCGTATCGTAAGCGCCTGGCGCTGCCTAATAACTGGGTGGCGTGATGGACCAGATCACGACCGATTCGGTTTCTCCAGGGTTGCGGTAACTGTGTGGCGCGGAGCTGGGAAAATTGAAGCTGTCGCCTTCCGATAGCAAAAAGCGGTCCCCGCCGATCCAGAGTTCCAACTGGCCCGTCATCACGACACCGGCTTCCTCTCCATAATGCGTATAGGGTTCTTCACCACTGCTGGCGCCAGGCTCGAAGCGGCTGAGCAGAAGTTCGATCTGGCCGTTGAGATTGGGGGTGAGCAGCGAGTCGGTAATGCCGGAACGGAAACGCAGTTGGCGGCGGTTATTCTTGCGCACGATGAAGCGCTCTTCGCCCGTCTGCGATTGTTCCGGCGCTTCGAAAAACCAGCTGATATTCACGCCCAGCGCGGTTGCGATTTCGCGCAGCACATTGACCGAGGGGCTGGACAGGTTTCGCTCTACCTGGCTCAGATAACCGATGGAAAGGCCGGTCCGTTCGGCCAGATCCTTGAGGGTGACCTGCCGGGATTTGCGCAACAGCCTGATCTTCTCGCCGATATCAAGATCGGCGAGATCGCCCACTTCCGGCAATGCCATTACCGCCGCCCTTGCCTGCCCAATACTGGCCATCTCTTAATCACCGTGCTTCTGTTCAGCACTCGGTCTTATACGAGACCATATCATTTTTTCACCGTTGCACAAATTAATTTCACGCAAGTGAAAATACGATGCTCCGCTGCCTGAATAGAAACTACAACTGGCGTTCATTTGCGGCCAATTGTGCGAACCTGGAATTTTGCGCCATGCCGAAACAACGGTAGTATCCACCAAATTCCGGAATGGCACAGAAGTGGATCGACCGAATGAACAACTATAAATCCGACATTCCCGATACCGCGACCGAGAAAAGTGTTTCGCCCTATAAATCGGAGGGCAACGCCGGCAGTTACGAAAAAAGGGAATGTACCGTTGGCGGCGAAACCGTCGGTTATCGGTATTACGACGAAAACGGCGCGCTGATGATCGAAACGCCGGTCAGGGACGGAATGAAGCACGGGATCGAATATTCCTGGTACGAACCCGGTTGCCTGACCCTGGCCGCGCCCTACGAAAGCGGATTGCCGCACGGCACCGCACGGCAGTGGGCGGTGGATGGATCATTGATGGGAACCTACAGGCTGGATCGCGGCACCGGTTACGATCTGTGGCGCGAGCAGCTTTCGGACGGCCCGCTGCACGTGTGCGAGATCCATACGATGAAGGACGGCAACCCGCACGGCTTCGAGTGGTGGGTCAGTGAAGACCAGATCACCGTGTGGAAAGAAGTGCATTGGCGGGAGGGCCACCGTCACGGCATCGAAAGACAATGGGATCACGAGGGCAATCTCGATGCAGGCTTTCCCAAATACCATCTGGAGGACGACATCGTCGACAGGGAATCCTATATGGAGCGGCAGAAAACCGACACCGCCCTGCCGCTATACGCCAAGGCGGACGACAAAAACACAAGGACCTTCCCGGACGACGCCATTGCCGCGATGAACCCGGACTAACGGGGCGGCCTGACCGTCGAATGCTGACGACCGCGCGTCGATTGGAGTAACTCCCCATTGCCGCGCCTGCCTTCCCGCGGCTAATCTGCATCACAAATTCTCCGGCCAGCAATAGTGGATATTTCCATGACTCTTCCCAAGCATCTGAAATTCGATACGCTCAGCCTGCATGCGGGGCAGCGGCCCGATCCGGCTACCGGGGCGCGGGCGGTGCCGATTTATCAGTCGACCTCGTTCGTGTTCGAGGACACCGATCATGCCGCCGCCCTGTTCAATCTGGAGCGCGCCGGCCATATCTACAGCCGCATTTCCAACCCCACCGTCGCGGTGCTGGAGGAACGCGTCGCGGCGCTGGAGGGCGGGGTCGGCGCGGTGGCGACCGCTTCGGGCCAGGCGGCGCTGCATCTGGGCGTGGTTACGCTGATGGGGCAGGGCGGGCATATCGTTGCCTCCTCGTCGCTTTATGGCGGCACGGTCAACATGTTCTTCCATACCCTGCCGCGCTTCGGGATCGAGACCACCTTCGTCGACCCGCGCGACCATGAGGGCATGGCCAAGGCGATCCGGCCCGAGACGCGTTTGGTCCATGCGGAGATTCTCGGCAACCCGGGACTGGAAGTGCTGGACGTGCCGGCGGTGTCGAAAATCGCCCATGATGCCGGCATTCCGCTGATGGTCGATTGCACTTTCGCCACGCCCTATCTATGCAAGACGCTGGACCTGGGCGCCGACATCGTCATGCATTCGGCGACCAAATGGATGGGCGGGCACGGGTTGGCGGTCGGCGGCGTGCTGGTCGATGGCGGCCGATTCGACTGGGAGGCCAGCGGCAAATTCCCGACATTGACCGAGCCCTACGCCGGCTATCACGGCATCGATTTCGCCGAGGAATTCGGCCCCGCCGCCTTCATCTCGCGCGCCCGGGCCGAGGGCCTGCGCGATTTCGGCGCCACCATGAGCCCGCAGAACGCCTTCTATATCCTGCAGGGACTGGAAACCCTGCCCTTGCGCATGCAGCGCCATGTGGACAATACGGCAAAAGTGCTGGAATTCCTGGAGGGCCACGAGGCGGTGGACTGGCTGCTGCATCCCACATTGCCCAGCCACAAGGACCATGAACTGGCGAAGAAACTGCTGCCCAGGGGCGCGGGCTCGATCGTCAGCTTCGGCATCAAGGGCGGGCGCGCGGCCGGCGGCAAATTCATCGAGGCCTGCGCGCTGGCCTCGCATCTGGCCAATGTCGGTGACGCCAAGACGCTGATCATCCATCCCGCCAGCACGACCCATCAGCAGA
>JADFVY010000498.1 GCA_015222795.1 Pseudomonadota bacterium
ATGCCAATATTTCCGGCGTATCGCAAGATTCCTTGACCGTAACGGAATAAATTGTATCATCCAATGTGTTCTTGATTTGTTCACAGTGACAACTAACCGAAATATGGTATTGTCGTCAACTGCAACCACGACATCTTGTGTTTATTCACAGGTTTTCCTGTCCACAGGTTGTGTAAAGAGGGGATAAGTATGGAAGACTCGACCGAAATGCTGCAGAGCAAATCATATGAGAACGAAGGTTTGCTTGAGAGCAGCATGGATGAGTCGGTCGAGACCCTGGATTCGGACGTGGCGCTCGAACCTGTGGATAACCTGCCGCTGGAAACCGATACCGGGAAGCATGAAAAGGTTCGCGACTTCGCACAGAACGATCGCGGCATCCGCGTCCATATGGACCGTGGCCGCGATGCGCTACTGACCGATTTCGGCAAGGCAACCCTGCGCGACCGATATCTGCTGCCCGATGAAGGCTTTCAGGACCTGTTTGCACGCGTGGCGATGCATTATGCCGATAACTCGGCCCATGCCCAGCGGCTGTACGATTACATCAGCAAGCTCTGGTTCATGCCGGCGACCCCGGTGCTGTCCAATGGCGGCGCGAAAAAGCGCGGCCTGCCGATTTCCTGCTTCCTGAACGAGGCTTCCGACAGCCTGGAAGGCATCGTCGACCTGTGGAACGAGAATGTCTGGCTGGCGGCGCGCGGCGGCGGCATTGGCAGCTATTGGGGCAATCTGCGCTCCATCGGCGAACAGGTCGGCTTGAACGGCAAAACCTCGGGCGCGATCCCGTTCATTCGCGTCATGGACTCGCTGACGCTGGCGATCAGCCAGGGGTCCTTGCGCCGTGGCAGCGCCGCCGTCTACTTGCCGATCAGCCACCCGGAGATCGAGGAATTCATTGAACTGCGGCGCCCCACCGGCGGCGATCCGAATCGCAAGGCGCTGAACCTGCATCACGGCGTGATGGTCTCGGACGCGTTCATGCGCGCGGTGGAAAACGACGAGGAATGGGCGCTGACCAGCCCCAAGGACGGGGCAGTGCAGCAAAAGGTTTCCGCGCGCGGCCTGTGGATTCGAATCCTGACCTCGCGGGTCGAGACCGGCGAGCCCTACATCGTCTATTCCGACCATGTGAACCGCGCGATTCCCGAACATCAGAAACTGGCGGGCCTGGCAGTCAAAACCTCGAACCTGTGCTCGGAGATCACCCTGCCGACCGGGACCGACCATCGCGGCGAGGAACGCACCGCGGTCTGCTGCCTGTCGTCACTGAACCTCGAAAAATATATGGAATGGGAAGGGCACCCGACCTTCGTCGAGGACGTGATGCGCCTCCTCGACAACGTATTGACCGACTTCATCGCCACCGCGCCGGAAAGCATGTCCCGCGCGGCCTATGCGGCGATGCGCGAGCGCTCGGTCGGGCTGGGCGTGATGGGTTTCCATTCCTTCCTGCAGGCCAGCCTGATCCCGATCGAGGGCGTCATGGCCAAGGTCTGGAACAACCGCATGTTCAAACATATCCGCGCACAGGCCGACGCGGCGAGCAAGAAGCTGGCCGAGGAACGAGGCCCCTGCCCCGATGCCGGCGAATACGGGATCATGGAGCGTTTCTCGAACAAGATGGCGATCGCGCCGACGGCGTCGATTTCCATCATCTGCGGTGGCGCCTCGCCGGGGATCGAACCGATCGCGGCCAACAGCTTCACTCACAAGACGCTGAGCGGCTCCTTCACCGTGCGCAACAAACATCTGAAGCGCCTGCTGGAGAAAAAAGGCCAGGACAATGCCGAGACCTGGTCTTCGATCTCGACCAACGAAGGCTCGGTCCAGCATCTTGATTACCTGGACGAAACCGAAAAAGCGGCCTTCCGCACGGCCTTCGAGATCGACCAGCGCTGGCTGATCGAACATGCGGCCGACCGGGCGCCACATATCTGCCAGTCGCAATCGCTTAACCTGTTTCTGCCGGCCGACGTGCACAAGCGCGACCTGCACCAGTTGCATCTGCTGGCATGGAAGAAGGGCGTAAAAAGTCTTTATTATTGCCGTTCCAAATCGATCCAACGGGCCGAAGCCGTGGCCCACGAGGGAGTGAACCATGCCGTCGCCAGCCTGCCCCTCCTGGGCACGGTGAATGGCGGCGAAATGCCCGCGGAAACCAACCAGACCGACTACGAGGAATGCCTGGCCTGCCAATAGCAGGCGCCTGACCGAAGGAACTTGCCCATGACGACGGAGTTGCTTAACGAAGCGGAAATCGAAAATGCCTGGCGGCAAGCCAGACCGGCGCCAGGGCACGACCCGAGGCTATTCCGTATTGCGCCGGATATCATTCAGTCGATAATCCGCCGGGATAAATTTGACGTTTGCGGTGAATTCGGCTGGCGCATCGAACATGGCAAGCC
The DNA here is from genome assembly GCA_015222795.1 of Pseudomonadota bacterium. Classification (GTDB taxonomy): domain Bacteria; phylum Pseudomonadota; class Alphaproteobacteria; order UBA8366; family JADFVY01; genus JADFVY01. Next base: position 2,409 of record JADFVY010000498.1, read on the forward strand.
GGTATCCTTCCGCAAGGCATCGATCGAGGAAGCCATGAAGCTGATGCAGTACGAAATGCATGCACCAGCAAGCCACGCCAGAGCCAAATCGAACATCAGCAGGAAAAACTGACCCGACCATGTCCCTTTTAGATTCCGATCCCATCTACAAGCCCTTCCGTTACCCATGGGCCTATGACGCCTGGCTGACCCAGCAGCGCATCCATTGGCTGCCGGAGGAGGTGCCGCTGGCCGACGACGTCAAGGACTGGCGCAATCGGCTGACCGCGCCCGAACGCAACCTGCTGACCCAGATTTTCCGCTTTTTCACCCAGGCCGACGTCGAGGTGAATAACTGCTACATGCAGCATTACTCGCGTGTCTTCCAGCCGACCGAGGTGAAGATGATGCTGGCCGCCTTTTCCAACATGGAAACGGTGCATATCGCGGCCTACAGCCATCTTCTGGACACCATCGGCATGCCGGAAAGCGAGTATCAGGCCTTCCTCAAATACAAGGCGATGAAGGACAAATACGATTACATGGGCAAATGGGGCGTGGAAACGCCGGCAGACATCGCCCGCACCCTGGCCGTCTTCGGCGCCTTTACCGAGGGGCTGCAGCTTTTCGCCAGTTTCGCTATCCTGCTGAACTTCCCGCGCTTCAACAAGATGAAGGGCATGGGACAGATCGTTACCTGGTCGGTGCGCGACGAATCATTGCATACGGATTCGGCGATCCGCCTGTTCCATACCTTTATCGACGAGAACAAGGCGCTGTGGAACGACGAGCTTCAACGCGACCTGATCGTTGCCTGCTCAACCATTGTCGATCATGAGGATGCCTTTATCGATCTCGCATTTGAAATGGGCGAGATCGAGGGGCTGAGCGGTGACGAGGTCAAGCTGTACGTCCGCTATATCGCCGACCGGCGGCTGACGCAGCTCGGTCTGCCGGCCATGTACAATATCGGCAAGAATCCCCTGCCCTGGCTGGACGAAATACTGAACGGCGTCGAACACGCCAATTTCTTTGAAAACCGCGCCACGGAATATTCCAAGGCCTCAACCCGCGGCACCTGGGATGAAGCGTTCGACTGATTTCAGTCGGCGACGGTAACAAATCGCGCGCCATATCAAGTTCCTGCGGCCCTGCCCCGGTTGGAGAAATCCACCGGGGCCTTTTTGTTTCCCTTATTTTGCCTGAAATACCGCCCGATTATACGAGCATATTGTCTTCGCCATACCTATATACAGGGGCAATAGGGGCAAGGGGTATAACCCAGGCTATTAGCGAAAGAAAAAATGAAAAAATATTATTATGCTGCAATTAAATTACTAATTTCTTTTATTATTTCCGGAAGCATGATTTTTGCGGGCACGTCGCTCGTACATTATTTCGACCCGACATTCACGATCAGCCTGTTCGACCTTCTGGCGCAGGTGAATTTAACGGCATGGCTTCTTCTGGGGCTGATGGCGGGCATCAATTTCGCCGGCCTGTCGATGTTGCCGGTATTTTCATCCCCATCAGGAGAAAAGACACGAAAAAGTCGTAAGGACAAGTAACTAACAGATTGAGCGACTACCACGCCTGCCCTATCATCGCGCCGCTATTTCAGACGACAGGGATTCAAGAGGCATGGCGAAGTTTGGGATCGGGCAACCGATTAATCGGGTCGAGGACGCGCGGCTATTAACAGGCCAGGGCCGGTACACGGCCGACATCAATATTTTAGGGCAGGCCTTTGGCCATGTCCTGCGGTCGCCGCACGCCCATGCCTGCATCGTAGACATCGACATGCGGGCCGCGCTGGGCATGCCCGGCGTGCTGGCGATCTACACGGCGGCTGAAATTCAGCGCGAGGGGCTTGGAACCATCCAGTGCCTGGCCCCAACGACACAGCCGGACGGTTCGGTCCAGCCCCTGCCGCCACATCCCGTGCTGGCCGAGGGCAAGGTGCGCCATGTGGGCGACCCGGTGGCCTTCGTCGTTGCCGAGACGCCGGATCAGGCCTACGATGCCGCCGAGGCGATCATGGTCGAGTACGATCCGCTGCGCGCCGCCGCCAACCCCATGGCGGCGATCGAACCGGGCGTGCCGCCGGTCCATGACGAGGCGCCGGGCAATGTCAGTTTCCGCTGGGAGAAGGGCGACCGGGAAAACACCGACGCGCTGTTCGCCGATGCCGCCCATATTGTGCGTACCCGCCTGATAAATAATCGCATCATTGTCGCGCCGATCGAAACCCGCGCGGCGATCGGCGATTGGGACGGCGAACGTTTCACCCTCCATACGCCCAGCCAGGGCCCGCATTCCCTGCGCCGCCAGCTTGCCAACGATATCTTCCACATGCCCGAGGAAGCATTCCATCTGGTGACGCCCGATGTCGGTGGCGCATTCGGCATGAAGATTTTTCTCTATGCCGAGCAGGTGCTGGTGCTGCTGGCGGCCCGCGAACTGGGCCGCCCGGTCAAATGGGTGGCCGAGCGCGCGGCGGATGCGTTCCTGTCGGACAGCCACGGCCGCGACCAGGTCAACAATGTTGAACTGGCGCTGGATGGCGACGGCCGGTTCCTGGCGCTGCGCGTGAATAATTACGCCAATATGGGCGCCTACCTGTCGAACTTCGCGCCCTATATCCCAACCGACTGCGGCGTCCTGATGAATAACGGGGTCTATCGCTTCCAGGCCATGCATGTCAGCGTCACCGGCGTCTTCACCAACACGGTTCCCGTTGACGCCTATCGCGGCGCCGGGCGACCGGAGGCGATCTATCTGCTGGAGCGCACGGTGGATGCGGCGGCCAGCCAGCTTGGCATCGACCCGGCAGAGCTGCGGCGGCGCAACTTCATCGGCGCGCAAGAAATGCCTTTCACGACCGTGATCGGCGCGACTTACGATTCCGGCGATTTCGACCGCAATCTGGAAGATGCGCTGCGGCGCGCCGACAGTGATGGTTTCGTCGCCCGCAAGGCGGAATCCCGTGCGCGCGGTCGGCTGCGCGGCATGGGATTCGCCCATTACATCGAGAATTGCGGCTCCGGCCCCGAAGAAACCGGCCGCATGCGTGTCGAGCCGGACGGCACGGTTACCTTCTCCATCGGCACCCAGGACAATGGCCAGGGCCACCAGACCGCCTATGGCCAGATTATCGCCGACCGGTTGGGCATCGATATTGCCCAGGTGCGTGTCATCCAGGGCGATACCGATCTTGTGCCGACCGGCATGGGCACCGGCGGTTCGCGTTCGCTGCCCGTCGGCGGCGTTTCCTGCGATCTGGCGGCCGGCGCCCTGATCGAAAAGGGCAAACGCATCGCGGCGGAGGTTCTCGAAGCCGCGGTCGAGGATATCGAATTCGCCGACGGCGCCTTTGCCATTGCCGGCACGGATCGCGCCGCCAGCCTGGCCGATATCGCCCGGGCCGCATCCGACCCGGCCAATCTGCCCGAAGGAGACGAACCGGGCCTTACCGGCGAGGGCACCCACGGCACAACGATGTATACCTTCCCCAACGGCTGCCATGTCTGCGAGGTGGAAGTGGACCCGGAAACCGGGCAGGTAACGCTGGACCGCTACACCGCGGTGGACGATTTCGGCAAGGTGATCAATCCAGAATTGCTGGCCAGCCAGGTCTATGGCGGCATCGGCCAGGGCGTTGGCCAGGCGCTGCACGAGGCTTGCGTCTATGACGATGACGGGCAGCTTCTCAGCGGCTCCTTCATGGATTACGGCCTGCCACGCGCCGACGACCTTCCCGATATCGCCTTCGCCTATCACGAGGACGCGCCCTGCGCCACCAATGCGCTGGGACTGAAGGGGGCGGGTGAGGCGGGCGCGGTCGCCGCGCCTCCCGCCGTCATGAACGCCCTTCTCGACGCCCTGTCCGAGCGCGGCGTGACCGCCATCGACATGCCGGCGACACCGCAGTCGGTCTGGCGCGCCATCCGGGACGCCGCATGATGGACAAGGTCCAGGAGCAATACGAACGCTGGATTTATCCCGAGCCGATCGAGGATCTCGAGGCCTGGGTCGCCAGCGGCATGTTTTCGGTCGGAGATGCCCGGGAATGCGGCGATCTGTTCTGGCCCGCGACGGGCTATCGCGAGGGCATGAACATCCTGGTCGCGGGCTGCGGCGCCAACCAGGCGGCACGCTATGCGCTACAGCATCCGAACGCCAGGGTCACCGGCATCGACCTCAGCGAGGCCTCTCTGGCCCACGAGGAAAAACTGAAAGCCAAACACGGGCTGGAAAACCTGACACTGCGCCAGATGCGGCTGGAAGAGGTTTCCGAGCTCGGCCAGACCTTCGATTTCATCGCCTCTTCCGGCGTGCTGCACCATCTGCCGGACCCCGTGGCGGGCCTGAAAGCACTGGGCGACGTGCTGGACCGCGATGGCGTTATCTACATCATGCTCTATGGCCGCTACGGACGGGTTCCTGTCTATATGATGCAGGACCTGTTCCGCACGATCGGCGTGGAGCAAACCGGGGAAGACCTGGCGCTGGTCAAGGACGTCATCAAGCTGTTGCCACCGGAACATCCGATGAAGGCCTATGCCGGACGCTCGACCGACATGAAGTACGACGCCGGCCTGGTGGACCTGTTACTGCACCGGCAGGACCGGCCTTACAGCGTTCCAGAAATCATGGAGTTCACCCGCGACGCCGGGATGGCGTTCCAGAGCTGGATCCAGCCGGCATTCTACAATCCCGACGGCGTCGTTCCCGACAATCACCCGCTTTACCCGCGGCTGGAAAAGCTTTCAGACGAAGAACGCTGGGCCGCCATGGAACTGTTCGGCGGGCAGCTTTCGCGGCATGATTTCTGCGTTTGCCGGACCGACCGGCCGCTGGACAGCTATTATATCGATTTCGTGCATCCCGAATTTCCCGCCCGGGCGGTTCCACTACCGAGGGGTTCGAACCTGGCGGCGGCGGCCGGTGGGAAGCCGGCCATGCTGACCGGCCCGCAACGCCCACCCCTGACCCTGCCGCCGCCGCTCGCCACGATCTTCCAGCAGATCGACGGCGCCCGGACCATCGCCGAATGCCTGGAATCCGCGCCGGTGAACGCCCCGCCGGAAGTTCTGCGGCAGCATGGCCTGCGTTTCTTCCGAACTTTATCGCGGACCGGCCATATCGCCTTCCACCTCAAGGAAACATCATGACCGACTATCAGGAATGGATGCCCCAACTCGTCGCCCTTTCCCACAAGGCCGGCGAGGCGATCATGGAAATTTACGCCACTGACTTCAAAACCGAGACCAAATCCGACGATTCGCCGGTGACGGCCGCCGATTTGGCGGCCGAGGCTGTCATCGAGGCGGGATTGACCGAACTCGCCCCCGATA
>JADFVY010000499.1 GCA_015222795.1 Pseudomonadota bacterium
CAGCCGGCGGCGGCTCCTGAACCAGCCGCTGAGCCGTCGCTTGACGATCTGATCGAGCAATGCTGTGATCTGGTGCGCCCGAAACTTGGCGACCATATCCGACCGCAAGACGCGACTAGCAAGAATCGCGTGGCGCTGGCCGGTATTATCGAGAAGCTGGCGACGGACGTCGCGCAAAAGAACAATGTCCCGATCGACGCGCTGAATATCCGCAATGTGGTCACGGTTTTGCTGAACGAGGTTCTGACCTCGGTCAAGACCCACGGAACCGTTGGCGGTGGTCCCGCGCCCACCGTGGAAGCCAAGCCGAAGAGTAACAAGTCTGCCGATGATTCGCAGGTGAAAATCCAGACGATGCTGCTGGAGAGAATCGACTCGGCCGCGGCGGTCAAAATGGAGCGTGTCGACCTTGAGCGCCAGGTCGAAGAGGTCGTCGGTGAAATTCTGAACGAAGAGAAAATCCGGCTCAACGGTGCGGAACAGCGCCAGATGGTTTCGAATCTGGTCGATGACATGCTCGGTCTTGGCCCTCTGGAACCGCTTATCGCGGACGACGCCATCACCGATATCATGGTCAATGGGCCGTACCAGATCTATATCGAAAAAAACGGCAAGTTGGTGTTGTCCGACGTCAAATTCCGTGACAACCAGCATGTTCTGAATATCTGCACGCGTATTGTCACCAAGGTCGGCCGGCGCGTCGATGAATCCAGCCCGATTTGCGATGCTCGTTTGCTGGATGGCTCGCGTGTGAACATCATCATTCCGCCGCTGGCGATTGACGGCGCTTCTATCTCCATTCGTAAGTTTTCTAAGCAGAAGATCACCTTCGACATGATGATCGGCGGCAGTATGTCGGAAGACATGGCGACGGTCCTGCGCATCGCCGGCCGCGTGCGCCTCAATACCGTGGTGTCGGGCGGCACGGGTTCTGGCAAGACGACCCTGCTGAACGCCCTGTCGAGCATGATCGGCGAGGACGAGCGTACGATTACCATTGAGGATGCGGCGGAACTGCAACTGGTGCAGCCCCATGTGGTGCGGCTGGAAACCAGGCCGGCCAACCTTGAGGGCAAGGGCGCGATCGATCAGCAGGCGCTGGTCAAGAACTGCCTGCGTATGCGTCCTGAACGCATCATCCTCGGCGAGATTCGCGGCGGCGAGGCTCTTGACATGCTGTCGGCCATGAATACCGGCCATGATGGCTCGATGGGCACGCTGCATGCCAACACCCCGCGCGAGGCGATCAGTCGACTGGAAAACATGTGCGCCATGTCCGGCACGAAATTGCCGAACGACGCGGTCCGCAAACAGATCGCCGCGGCGGTGAACATGATCGTGCAGATCAGCCGTATGCGCGACGGCGGAAGGCGCCTTCAGAAGATCACTGAAATAACCGGCATGGAAGGCGACGTCGTCACCATGCAGGATCTGTTCAGTTACGAATATGTCGGCGAAGACGATGACGGCAAACTGATCGGTGAGTGGAAGAAACACGGCGTGCGGCCGCACTTCACGTCACGGGCCCAGTATTATGGGCTCGACAAGGAACTTCTGGAGGCTTGCCTGTGAGAAACATCGGCCCTGAAATTCTTTTCCTTCTGATTCCGGTTTTGTTCGGTATCGGCGCCCTGGTCTGGTTCCTGGCGCTAAGCCCGGCGGCGAAAAACCGCCGAAAGCTTAAAGAGCGAATGAAAACGCTCAATAAAAAGCAGCTAGCCGGGGGCGGCGCGGCCGAAACCCCTGCTATGCGACTGAAGAAGGATGAAAGCCGGACCTCGTTGGACAAGCTGGCCCGGCGCCTGCTGCCTAATCCGGACATTCTCAGGGCCAGGTTGGAGGCAACGGGTAAGGACCTGAGCATTGGCAAATATCTGGGAATGATGTTCGTTTCCGGTTCGTTGGGGGCGGTCGCTTATATCTTTATGACCGACCTCCCGCAGTATCTCGCGCCGCTGGTCGGTATCGGCTTAGGTTTGCTCATTCCGGATCGGCTGGTCAAGCGGTGGGTCGCCAAACGTCAGGACGCATTCGTGAACAGTCTTCCAGAGGCGCTGGACATGATCGTTCGCGGCGTAAAATCAGGCCTTCCGGTCGCGGAAACTATTACCGTGGTTGGCGAGGAAATGGATGGCGTAATCGCCGAAGAATTCACCCGTGTTATGGAAGATGCGCGGATTGGCATGGAGCTGGAAGCCGCCCTGTGGGCCTCCGCCGTGCGTCTGAATGCGACCGAGTTCAAGTTTTTCGTGGTTGTCCTGACGGTTCAGCGCGAGACTGGTGGCAATCTGGCCGAAACGCTGGAAAATCTCTCCGAACTCGTCCGCAGCCGCAAGGCGATGAAGATGAAAGTCATAGCGATGTCGTCAGAGGCCAGGGCCAGTATGTATATCCTGGGCGGCCTGCCTTTTGCGATCGGGGGGATGCTTTTCCTGGTGTCACGGGATTATATTATGACACTTTTCATAACCGACACGGGCCATACGATTCTGATGATCGCCGGTGTCCTGCTTTTCATGGGCTGGGCGGTTATGAACAAGATGGTGAATTTCGAAATCTGAGTATTGGTGGAATTTCATGGAACAATTCAGCGCATTAGAAATAACGCCGGATACCCTTGTGGCGGTAGCCGCGTCGATGGCGGTTTTCGTTATACTGTTTATCGTCTGGAAAAGCCTGCTTGAGCCGAAACCGGAATCCAACCGGCTGAAGGACCTGAAGGCTCGCCGCGAACAGCTGCGTGAGGGCTTGCTGGCCTCAACCAACAAGGTCTCTAACAGCGAAGTGGCGGAGTCGAGCATGAGCTTCATGCGCAAGGTCGTGGGCCGTGCAAATATTTTGAAAGGCGATGCCGCCAAGGATATCGGCGATAAGCTGGCGCGCGCGGGTTTGCGCACCAAGGATGCCATGGTTGCTTATACTTTTTCCAAGCTCGCGTTGCCGTTTGCCGGCGGCGCGGTCGGGCTTGTCGTAATCAACATCATTGCGCCCGCTGATATGCCATATTTCCAGCGTGTTGCCGCGGCACTGATATTTGCGATATTGATGTTTTTTGGCCCTGATATGTATGTCAACCAATTGGCCAAGAAACGTCAGAAGCTTTTGCAGAAGGGTTTGCCGGACGCGCTGGATCTTATGGTGGTCTGCGCCCAGGCAGGGCTAAGCCTTGACTCGGCAATCGGTCGTGTCGCCAAGGAAGTAGCATTCTCGGCTCCGACTGTTGGCGAGGAACTGTCGCTGACGGCGCTGGAACTGGGTTTTTTGCCCTCGCGTAAACAGGCGCTGGAAAACTTGAAGGCCCGGACCGGACTGAAGGATATATCGTCCGTTTGCACCACGCTGATCCAGTCGGAGAAATACGGTACGCCGCTGGCCTATGCGCTTAAGGTTCTGTCCGCCGAATTCCGCCGCGAGCGGATGATGCGAGCCGAGCAGAAAGCAGCTGCGTTACCGGCCATCATGACCTTGCCTCTGGCGCTGTTTATTCTGCCGGTGCTGTTCATGGTGATCATCGGGCCGGCGATCATTACAGCCACCGCAAGCTTCAGCAAGAGCAACCTGCCCACCAAGGGTGGTTAAGGCAGCCCTCTTGGAGTTCGATACAGACCACTAGTGGTCTCCACCCAACGGATGGTACCCATGGGACGGCTTTACAAG
>JADFVY010000500.1 GCA_015222795.1 Pseudomonadota bacterium
CAGGCCATACTGGCCGACCATGTGCGCGATCACGGCCATCGCCCGCTGACGCCGGACATGGAAGCGTTCGGCAAATACCGCGCGGAGCATGATCGGGCAATGCGCTGGGCCGGGGCCAACCGACGGATGATCGCCGCGCGGGTCAGGGAGGCCCTGCGCTGCGATGGCTCGCCCCTGCTGGATGTTACCCACAATATGGTGGAGCCGGCGGGCGAGAACCTGTGGCTGCACCGCAAGGGCGCCTCGCCCACCAACCGCGGGCCGGTGACGATCCCCGGATCGCGTGGCGACCACAGTTATCTGGTACTGCCCCTGGATGCATCTGCCAGCATGAACACGGTCGCCCACGGGGCCGGTCGCAAATGGGCGCGGTCCGATTGCAAGGGGCGGCTTTCCGGGCGTTACAAGGTGGCCGAATTGAAGCGGACCAAGCTGGGCTCGCATGTGCTGTGCGAGGACCGGGAGCTTCTCTATGAGGAAGCGCCCGAAGCGTACAAGCCGGCGAACAGCGTTATCGAGGCGCTGGTCGAGGCCGGGCTGGTGCGCGTCGTCGCCCGGTTCCGCCCGGTCCTGACGGTCAAGCGCGCGGGAGGTTCCCGATGATCCTGCTGCAATTGTCCGCCGCCCAGGGCCCGGCCGAATGCTGCCTCGCGGTCGCCCATGCGCTGGGTCTGCTGTTGGCCGAGGCCGGCGAACGGGGGCTGAAAACAGATCGTGTGGAACAGGAAGACGGGCCCGAGAAGGGAACGATCAGCTCGGTTCTGCTATCGATCGACGGCGCGGGCGCGGCGCAGTTCGCCGAAGGCTGGGCCGGTTCGCATCTGTGGATCTGTGCCAGCCCCTACCGCCCGAACCACAAGCGCAAGAACTGGTATTTCGGGGCGCAGAGTTTCGAAACGCCGCCCAGTTTCGACGCGTCCGGCATCCGCTTCGAGTTTATGAAGGCTTCCGGCCCCGGCGGGCAGCATGTGAATACGACGGCGTCGGCGGTGCGCGCGGTGCACCAGGCCACGGGGATTGCGGTCAAGGTCTCGACCGAGCGCTCACAACATGCCAACCGCAAGCTGGCGGTGGCGCTGATCGCCGCCCGGCTGGCGGAAAAGGAAGCTGAAGCCGGCCAGTCAGTTAGAACCGCCCGCTGGCGTCACCATCTGGAAATCGAACGCGGCAACCCGAAACGGACGTTCAGCGGACCGAAGTTCAGGGCGGGTTGAAGGCGCTGAGTCCGGCCGGACTCAGCGTCGCGCATCCTCGAGGATCATATCCGCCGCCTTCTCGCCGATCATGATGGCCGGGGCGTTGGTATTGCCGGATACCAGGGTGGGCATGATCGACGCGTCGACGACCCGCAGCCCCTCGATTCCGTGGACACGAAGCCGCTCGTCGACCACCGCCATCGGGTCGGACCCCATCTTGCAGGTGCCGACCGGGTGATAGATGGTCTGGCTGCGGTCGCGGGCGTATTCCAGCAGTTCCTCGTCGGTCCGTACGCCCGGGCCGGGCTCGTGTTCCTCCGAGATCAGGGAGCCGAGGGCCTCGGTGGCGGCGATCTTGCGCGTCACCTTGATCGCCTTGACGGCAACGTCCCGGTCGGTCGCGGTGGACAGGTAATTGGGATGGATTGCGGGATGCGCCGACGGGTCCGACGATTTTAGCAGAATCCGGCCGCGGCTTTCCGGGCGCAACTGGCAGACCGACGCAGTGAAGGCCGAGAATTTATGCGGCCCCTCGCCCGGCTTGTCCGCGCTGAGCGGCTGGATATGGAACTGGATGTCGGGCGTGGCCAGGCCCGGATCGGTCTTGGTAAA
>JADFVY010000501.1 GCA_015222795.1 Pseudomonadota bacterium
CACCATGACCTCTGCCATATCCTGCCCACCGCTGGTCCAGGGCTCATCGGCATCCCCGCTCAACTCGCCGCCCGGTCCGGGAATGTCGGGGTGCAGAAGTCGGGCGTCGGCCTGCAGGGTTTCGGTAAGCGTCTTTCGGGCCGCCGCCACCACCACGACGTCGTCGGCCTGCAACTTAATTCCGTCGAAGGGCGGTAAGACCGACTCTTTGCCACGTTGGATCGTCAGAACCGTGATGTCGCTCAACTCCGGGAATACGCCAAGACGGGATTCGGCTCCGATCAGTTTCGATTCCGGCAGCACCTTGATCTGGGCAACGAACTGCCTGCCGGACACGGGCAGCCCTCCGCGCAGAGGCTCACGGTTTGGCAGCAGCCGGGGCGCAATGAAGACGACATAGGTCAAACCGCCCAGCGCCAGCACCAATCCGGGAACAGTGAAGTCGAAGAAACCAAACGGCTGCTCGCCCAGTTCGACCAGCATGCCGGAGACCAGAAGATTGGTCGAGGATCCGATCAGCGTCGTCATGCCGCCCAGGATCGCCGCAAAGCTTAGCGGCATCATATAGCGCCCGGCACCGCGGCCCAACCGGCCGGCCAGCGTCTGCATGATGGGAATAAAGATGACGACGACCGGGATGTTGTTCAGGAATGCGCTAACCGCCATCACCGCAACAAGGCCCAGCACGATGCTGGCCGCCGTGTTGCCGCGCCCGGCACGCAACAGCAACCATGCCGCCTGGCTCAGTGCGCCGGTACGCGAAAGCCCATCGCCGATCACCAGAAGTGCCAGCACGGTAATCAGAGCCGGGTTGGCAAAGCCGGAAAGAATCCGCCCCGGCCCCATAAGGTTGACGCCGTCCGCCCCGGAGGCCGGCATGAAATGAAACAGCAACAGCAGAGCGCAGATGACCCCGAGCGAGGTCATCTCATAGGACAGCTTCTCGGTGGCGTAGAAGGCGAGTGCAACGAAGATCAGCGCAAACACCGCCGCCATCTGAATGAACTCGCCGCCAGTCTCCAACATTACCCCCGGCTGGCCGAGGGCGTCGGACCATGGGTCAGTCCGCGCTGCCTTCGGGCCGCTTGCGGATGATGGTGATGGCCAGATAGGTCATCACGGTCTCATCGCGCTGGTTGAGCACCGTAAACTGGAACCGCACCGTCCCGCGGTCGGGTTTCGAGCGCGATTCCCGCGCCTCGATTACTTCCACTGCCGTTTTGATGGTGTCGCCGGGCCGTACCGGGGCGGTCCATCGGACCTCATCCATGCCCGGGCCGACGATATTGGATTCCACCACCAGCCCCAGATCATAGAACAGCCGAAAGCTGAGCGCGAGCGTTTGAAATCCACTGGCGATCAACCCGCCGAACGGCCCGGCCTCGGCCGCCGTCGCATCCACATGCATATGCTGCGGATCGTAGGTCAGCGCGAAATCGACGATCTGCGCTTCGGTCAGCGTAATGCCCCGCGTGGCGAATTTGTCGCCGACGTGGAATTCATTGAACCAGCGTGTGTGCATTCTCTTCCTCTTTTATCCTTACCCCACCACCGGCATATCCGGCGCGGCGCGGATGGTCAGCAATTCGCAGCCATCTTGCGTAACGGCGATGTTTTCCTCATGCACCATCATCCTGCCCGGGGCGAATTCCATGCCCGGTTCTATTGTCATGACCATGCCGGGGACCAGTTCAGTGTCGTCGCCCGGCCTGTTGGATGGCCATTCGGTTAGCTGCATGCCGAGCCCGTGGCCCAGGCGTCCGACATTGTTACCCAGCGATCCGGCCTCTTCCAGAACCGTCCCCATGGCGCGCCACAAATCGGTGGTGGTGATGCCGGGACGGGCGGCGTCGATGCCGGCCTGGGTGGCTTTCCATACCGCCTCATGGGCGCGTTTCGCGTCGTCGTCGGGTTTGCCGAAGGCGAAGTTGCGGTCGAAGTCGCAGTAATAGCCGTCGAAGGTGGTGCCGGTGTCGATGATCAGGATATCGCCGGTCTCGATGACTCTCTGTGTCGGGCCCATGATGATGTTGTCGTAACCGCCCGGCCCGGACGCGCCCATCATGTAGGGCGAGGCATCGGCGCCGCGTTGCAGAACCTCGATGCGCATATCGCGGCAGGCCTGCCATTCGGTCATGCCGGCATGCAGTTTCGCCGGCAGGGCCAGGAAAGCTTCCGAGGTGAACTGGCAGACATGGCGGATTTTGTCGATCTCGGCCGGCGATTTAACACCGCGCAAACCCCGCAGCACCGGCGTGCCGTCAGTGAACGCCAGCGGCGCGATCATGTCACCGATGCGCAGGAAATCCGCCGCCGGCATGCGCAGCACCATTTCCGGCCCCATCTCCGCCCCAATGCGCCCGAAGCGGGCGGGCAGCGATTTCAAGGCGTCGGCCAGCAGGGTGACGCCGTCGTCCTCGGGCACCGGCGCGGGCCAGGTGCGGATATCGTCCACCCAGGTCCGGGCCATCACCGGGCCGCCGATCTCAGGGATCACGGCGATCAATTCGCCCTCGCGCGGGACGATGACGAACCAGGGCCGCGTCGGCGAGGCCCAGAACTGGGAATCGAAGCCGGTGAAGTAGCGCACATGCTGCTCGCTGGTGACCAGCAGCCCGTCCAGTTCATGCGCGGTCATCAGCGCCCGGGCACGTTCCGCCCTGGCCTCGAATTCGGCGCGGTGAAAACCGCGCGCGAGTATCGATCCATTCATGCTACAGCGCTCCCAGAATAGCGGCGGTCAGATCTTTCGTGTCCGCCTTGCCGCCCATGTCGCGGGTCAGCGATCCGCCGTCGCGCAGCACATCCTCGATCGCCGTGACGATGGCGTCGTGGGCGTCGCGGTGGCCCAGATGATCCAGCATCATGGCGCCCGACCAGATCTGGCCGATCGGGTTGGCGATGCCCTTGCCGGCGATGTCGGGGGCCGAGCCATGTACCGGCTCGAACATTGAGGGATGTTCGCGCTCCGGGTTGATGTTGCCGCCCGGTGCGATGCCGATGGTGCCGG
>JADFVY010000064.1 GCA_015222795.1 Pseudomonadota bacterium
CTTCCAGGAACGCGCCAAGGTTCGGCTTATCGATGCCGTCGGTCACATTGCCGAACGTCGGCAGGTCCGAGCCGGTGAAACGATGGCACAGGTTCAGGTCGCCTTCATTGTCGACGGCCAGCATGCCCAGGCCCGCGCCGCAGGGCAACGACTTGCGCGTGCCCTCGACCAGGTCGGTCATCAACTGATGCATGTTGGAAAAGCCATTGTTCTCGCCCTTCAGGGCGCCGTCCAGGTAATGGCGGCCCAGCGCCTTCATGCCGGCGAAGACCTCGGCCAGTTCGGCCTCGTTCAGATTGAACGTCGCGACGTCGCCCGCCGTGACGGGGGAGAAGCCGACCTCGAAAAAACCCAGTTCGTGTTTCAGATGGCGGTGGATGGCGATGACGTCGGTGACGCCCGGCGTCAGGGTCACCCGCGCGCCGACGGGGCGCGAGCGATAGCGTTCCAGCAATTTCCGCACCTTGCCCGCCACCACGTCATAGGTTCCCTTGCCGCCGATCGTCTTGCGGTTCAGGTCGTGCAGGGCGCGCGGCCCGTCCATGCTGATAGTCAGCCCGAAGCGGTGGGCGTCGAGCCACTCGATCAGATCGTCGGTCAGCAGGGTCGCATTGGTGGTCAGCGAAAGGTCGACTGTCTTGCCTTCCTCCGCCGCCCGGCGTTCCGCATAATCGGTGACCGCGCGGATCAGCTTCATATTGCTCAAGGGTTCGCCGCCGAAAAAGACCAGATTGACCCGGTCGCGCGCCGCGGCCTCCTTCAGCAGCAGCTCGAAGGCGTCCGCCGCAGTCTGGAAATCCATCCGCTCGCCCTTGTCCGGCGAGGTCAAGTCTTCCTTGTAGCAGTATGTGCAGCTGAGATTGCAGCCGGTGTTCACGTTCAACACCATGGTGCTGATCGGGTAGTCGTTGATTTTGACGGGTGCGGGGGAGGGGGCTTCCAGCCCGCTGTCCCGGACGATTTGCAGGTCCTTGAATTCGTTCAGCGTCTCGGCCAGGCGTTCCGGTTCATGGACGCCGTCGAAGCGGTCCCGCACATCCTCGGCCGTGACCGTGGCCTTCTCGCGGAACAATCCGAGGACATCTCCCGCAACCTCGTCCATTTCGAACAGGCTGGTGGTCGGCACATGGAACAGCAGATGCCGGCCGTCCAGGCGGACTTCATGCATATTCTCTGGCACCAGATGCAGACCGGTCACTGGGGTCTCCTCGCCTTGTTATGCAGCTACGCCGGCCCCGATCCTCAACGGATCGGGGGGTCGTTCCAGCGTTGCACGGTTACGATCAGTTGGGCCGAGCCCTCCAGCGTCTGCCCGCCGACATCGACGGCTGCGTTCACCGACAGGTCGCCGGCGTTGTTGGTCTGGAACGGACGCTCTGGATTCGGGCCCGCGACGGCCGGATTGAACATGCCGGCCTGGGTGATCTTGCCGGTATATTTGGCGTCGTCCAGCGCCTCGGCGAAATCGCCATGGTTGGCGACCGACCATTTGGCCGGCATGGCGCCGATGCGGATATCGTCGGCGGTGCCGGCCTCGCCGTCCGGGCCGTTCATATAGGCCACGGCCTCGAACTGCGCGGGCACCGGCGGGATCGCCCCACCGCCCACGCGGGCGATGTTGTAGCCCGGCTCGACCATGATGGAATCCACCTTGTCGTATACCGCCAGCGCTTCGGGCCCCTGGGCGGCGCCCGCGACGACGGTATGTTCGCCGGCATTGCCGCTGGCCGTGGCCGACACGACAACGGTATTGGCGCTGCTCGATACCACGCTGTTGACCTTGACGCCCTTGCCCAGCGAAACCTTGTCGCCAAGGTTGACGCCGTGGATCGCAAGTTGGGCCGTTTCGCCGACCCTTATGTGGGGCGGTGTCACGGCCAGCACGCGCGCCTGCGCGCCCGCGCCGGAACGAACAATTTGCATGGTGCCGCTGATCGCATCCTGATCGGCCAGGAACCAGCGGCCAGACATCTCGCCCGCGCTGGCCGAAAGCGCCATCACCTGCTGGATGTCCTCGCCGTCCAGATTGACGCTGGCACGCCATTCATAGCCGGTATAGACGATGGCCGCGCCGCTGCCCTTGGCGCTGCTGCCGTCCGAATAGCTGATTTCCATGCGGACCGCGTAACTGTCGCCGCCCTTGGTCGTCAGCGCCACCACGCCTTCGAAACTGCCCTTGCCGGGGCGGTTGCCGACGACGCGCCAGGCGCCGGACAGGTCGGCCGCGGGCCGGCCTTTCCATGCGTTCCAGGCCTTGCTCTCGCAGGGGTAGAGTTTGGCCAGCTTC
>JADFVY010000502.1 GCA_015222795.1 Pseudomonadota bacterium
GCGTCACCCCGACTATCGCGGCGACGGACAGGGCCATAAGTCTCGGGATATGACGTTTCATTGCCACGAATATGGGGGTGGCCGGCGCGGCCCTACCACCCGCCGCCGCCGCCCCCTCCTCCGCCACCGCCGGAGGAACCGCCGCCGCCGGAGCCCGAGGAGGACTGGGAGGGCGGCGTTGCGGCCGACGAGATCGAACTGCCGATGGACGAGCCGAGGTCGTCGGCGAAGCGCCCGGGGGATGACCAGCGGCTGTGCCCGTGCCCATGATACCAGTAAGGATGATAGCCGCCCCCGCCTTCGTCGCCGCCGGAGATCGCGGCGGCGAAGACGTCCGTGAACTGGTCGCCCCATTCGTTCTCCACATCCAGCGCCATGGCGTAGGGCAGATAGCGTTCGAACAGTTCGGGCGTGCGTTCCGGCGGATGCAGCAGGTTAAGGCGGCTCTGTTCGGCGGTCGCCAGATACATCTTGAATCCCTCGACCTCGTCCATGATCGCGCGGCCCTCAAGTGTCGGCGCCTTGAGCAGGACAAAGAACAGCCAGTTGACCAGCGCCAGCCCGGCGATGGCGGCAAATATCGGCCACGGTTCCTGGGGGCCCGGACTCATGGCCATCGCGGGTACGATGGGAATCACCGAAAGCACACTGACCCCTACCCCCAAACCGAACCAGCCCCTGTTGCGCCTGAAGTTAGCACCCTCGAAATTGACCGACAGGGCTGTCTCCAGCGCGTCGACCGCTGGCTTCAGCCGGCTGTGATTGCCTTTCTTGATCATTGCCTCGTCACTGCGGCGGAACAGTTGTTTTTCCAGTACCTTTTCGCCTGGCGACAGTTTGGCCTTGGCGCCCTTGCTGATCTTTTTCAGGGTATACTCGCCGTCACCGTCATCCTGGATAATAAGCCTGCCCTTGATGGCCAGGTTGATCACCGCCGCCCCGATCGCCTTGCTGTCGAAACCCATCTGCGTGACGTAACGGGCCGCGGCCGGGGAAATGCCCTCGGGCGGCAGCCAGCGCGGCACGATGGTTCCCTTTTGGGGATCACGCCCGACGCGGCGCCAGATGAGGTAATAGACGACCAGAACAAACAGCAAGGCCAGGCCCGCCACCACGTAACCCGTATAAGCCCGCAGCTTCCATAGCAGTTCGTCGGCTTGGGAAGGCGCCGTTACAAATCCTTTCGGGAAGGCAACGGCGACGGTCAGCCCCCCATGGGCGCGCAGCGGGGATGTGGTTGCGAACATCGGATTGCCATTGCCGTCGGTCCCGTAAGACCAGGCCGTTCCCTTGGCGCCCTGGGGCCCGGTATAGGCGGCCTTGCGGACCACCGTCGCATCCTCCGGCAGGTGGATCGTCACGCCGGCGTAATCGATCGGGAATATCCAGCCATTGCCGGTGACGTTCCAGTAAAGCTCGTCAAAATCCTCATAGAACGCAATCTGACGGTCGGTCTTGTAGGTCAGGCGGTAGGTATAGGTGCCCTTGGGCAGGAGATAATCCTTCTCGCCCATATAGACCCGCACGCCATTCGACCGGTTTTCGGTGAACCAGTTTTCCCGCTTGCCACCGCGCAGCACCTCGACCACCTCGAACCCGACAATATGGGTTCCGCCATCTTTTTCCTTATAGACCGTCGGAAAATCACGATAGATGCCGCGCCTTATTTCGTTACCCTCGGCCCGCACCTTGATGGTTTCGACCACCGTCAGTTCGCCGCTCCCGGCGACGGTCACATCGCTGTCGAACGAGATTATGCGCTCTCGCGCGAATGCCGGCACGGATGAAACGAGCACCAGTACAAGAGTGGCGATACCAATCAGAGAGCGCATTTGAGATATTCCTTTCCGCCTGATACAGACCACTAGAAACCTCCTCCGCCACCGCCGCCGCCGCCGCCGCCGGACGAACCGCCGCCGCCGGAACTGGACGAAGACGAACTGGAGGACGATGAGATGGAACCGCCGATCGACGAGCCAATGCCGCCCGCGAAGGCCGCCCCGGTCGTCCATCCCCTAGTATTGCCGCTATACCAGGCCGGGCGATAACCGCCCTCGTTCAGGTTCTCCGACGCCGCCGCCAACACATCGTTGAACTGCTCGCCCCATTCGTTCTCGACATCCAGCGCGATAGCGTACGGCAGATATTTCTCAAACAGTTCCGGCGTGCGTTCCGGCGGATTGAGCATGTTCATCCGTCCCTGTTCCGCGACGCTGAGATACATCCGGAAACCTTCAATTCCGTCGAGCAGCACACGCCCTTCCGCTGTTGGCGCCTTCATCACAATGATGAACATGACATTGATCGCCACCAGCGCCACAACGGTACCGGGCAAGGCAAAGGCCCCGATGTGAATTCCGAAAATCGGGGCGGGGAAATTCGCCATGGTGAAACCGGTGGCGCCGAGTGTCACGACGCTCAACAGAATACCCTTGCCCAACCCGCCGAGCTTACGGATGAAATGCGAGCCTTTGTAAAGATCGGCAAGCGAATCCGAGAGTTCGCTTACCGCCGATTGCAGCACGGCGCGATTGTCCCGGCGAATCCGGACCGGGCTGCCGGCGGCGAAAAGCGCGGTCTCCATGGCGCGCTCGCCGTCGGAAAGCGACGGGTCGGGTGCATCGTTGAGCCGCCGCAGTTCATAGCTGTCCTCGCCGTCGTCGGCGATTTCAATCCGTCCCTTGACCGCAAGGTTGACGACCGCCGCCCCGATCGCTTTCTGATCGAAACCCATGCGCCTGACATAACGGGCCGCCGCGGGTGCCAGGCCGTCGGGTGGCGTGAAAAGCGGGATAATCGTGCCGGCCTTCGGGTCGCGGCCATGGCGGATCCATTTCACGTAGTACATAAGCCAGATAAGCCCGATCCCGATCCCCGGGACGATAAATCCCAGAAACCCGCGCAACCACCAAAGAAAATTGGCCATCCCGTCGGGCTGGGTAACCAGACCCTTGGGCCAGGCCACGGACACCGTCAGGCCCTCGCCGGCCGCCATGGGCCGGGTGGTCCGGAATGTCGGGTTGCCCTCGGCATCCTCGCCGGCTGTCCAATCCTGTCCTTCCGCGCCCGCCAGGCCGGTGTAGGCGGCCTGCTGAACAACGGACGCGCCGGGCGGCATCACGATTGTCGCGCTTGCCGCATCAATCGGAAATATCCAGTCGTTGCCCGTGACGTTCCAGTTAAGCTCATCATATTCGGCGAAATACCGTAATTGATGGGTCGTTCTGTAGGTCAGGGCATAGGTATAGACGCCAGGATCAATAAAAAAGCTCTTGTCGCCCATATAGACCCGCACGCCCATGCCGCGCGGTTCGGTGAAATAATCGATGACCTGGCCGTTCCGCCGGACCTCGACGACCTCGAATCCGACCTGATGGCCGCTGCCGTCGGAATATTTGTTATAGGTCGGAAAATCGCGGTAGACGCCGCGTTCAATCTCAACCCCCTCGGCCTTCGCCTTGATGGTTTCGACCACCGTCAGCGCGCCGTCGGCGGCGACGGTGATGTTGCTGTCGAACGAGATTATCCGCTCTTCGCCAAGCGCGGGCGCCGCCGCAAGCCCCAGCAACGCCACGCAAAAACCAAGAACCCGAAACTGGCCGGCCATCGCTGAACGCGCCATTAAGAGAAGCTGACTTCCGGAACCGCGCGGTCGGCCGCGTCCTCGATCTCGAAAAATTCCGCCTGCACAAAACCAAAGCTGCCGGCGATGATGTTCGAGGGAAAGGATTCGATCAAGACATTCAGGTTACGAACCGTGCCGTTGTAATAGCGGCGCGCCATCTGGATCTCGTCTTCCAGCGACGAGAGTTCACCATGCAGGCTCATGAAGTTCTCGTTGGCCTTCAGTTCCGGATAGGCCTCGGCGACGGCGAAGACATTGGCCAGCGCCGCGCCCAGCATGCCTTCCATCTTGCCGCGTTCGGCCGGCGTGGAGGCCGTGCCGGTGCGCGAACGCGCCTCGGTTACCGATTCCAGTACGCCTTTTTCATGACCGACATAACCCTTGACGGCCTCGACCAGGTTGGGAATCAGGTTCGAACGGCGCTTCAACTGCGTCTCGATCCCGCTCCAGCCTTCCTTCACGATGTTCTTGTTTTTGACCAGCTTGTTGTAGATCGAAACGACCCACAGGCCCATTACGCCCAAGATCACGATGGGAATGATATATTCCATGCTTGAATCCCTCAAAAAGTCCCGCCTGCCGGGACGAACACCGGCATTGAACCATTTGCGGGCAAGGAATTCGTTAATATCGCGCCGATTTTTCAGAATATTCGTAAGCTTTGCAGTGCAGTGCAGTGCACGGACAAAAAGTTTATTGATCCCGCCACATTAATTCGAGTATCCCCATCCCATGTCGGAAACCCTGCTGCCCTTTATCCTGTTTGCCATGTCCGCGACCCTGACTCCGGGGCCCAACAACGTGATGCTGCTGGCGTCGGGCGCGAATTTCGGGCTGCGCGCCACCGGGCCGCATATGCTCGGCATTTCGTTCGGATTTCCCCTTATGGTGTTTGCGATCGGGCTGGGGCTTGGCGCCGTTTTCGAGCAATTGCCGGTGCTGCACGAAATCCTGCGCTGGGCCGGCGGCGCCTACCTGCTGTGGCTGGCCTGGAGAATCGCCACGGCCGCCGGCATGGGCGAGACCGAAAATCGGGGCAAGCCATTCACCTTCCTGCAGGCCGCCGGTTTCCAGTGGATCAACCCGAAGGCCTGGATCATGGCGGTCAGCGCCTTTTCCGTCTATTCGACGCCCGACCTGTCGGCATTGCCCCAGTCTCTGCTGTTTGGCGCCGTTTTCCTGGCTATCTCCTTCCCATCCTGCGGCATCTGGACAGTCTTTGGCAGCGTCATCGGGCGCCTGCTGAAATCTCCGCGGGCGCTACGCATGTTCAACGGCGCCATGGCCACCCTGCTGGCCGCGTCGGTTCTTCTACTGTTCGTTTAGCCTCCTGTAACTGTACAATAGCCACGACCTGAAATTCACAACTCCGGATCGGCCAGCCCATGAATTCCTTCGACAAGGCTTTAAAAAAAGCAATAAAGTCACGCACCCTCGTCCGAACTTTCAGGGATAACCTCGATCCGTCGGGTACCTTGCGGGACGGCTATCCGCTGAAAATGGAAAACGGCTTCCTGTTGACGCTCAACATCGCCGAGGGAATATGGCTGGGTGGTTTTACCGTCAATCGGGTCAACGATATCACCGAGATGGACGACCCGGTGGAAAACGCCGCCTTCATAGAGCGGGCGCTTAAACTCAAGGGTCAGCAGTTCCCCGCCATCCCGAACATCAATCTCAACAGCGTCCGGTCAGTTCTTGAAAGCGCCGCCGCTCTTTTCCCCCTCATCACCATTCACCGCGAAAATGTCGACCCGGGCATCTGCCAGATCGGCAAGCTGGAATCCGCGGGTAAGAGCAGCTTTATGATGCGGGAAATCGACTCCTCCGCCGAGTGGGTCGACGAACGGGAACAGTATGATTACGACGATATCACCGGCATCGATTTCGGCGGCGCCTACGAACATTCGCTGGCGCTCGTCGCCGGGCTCGTCAACTGACGCGGCGATGGACCGTTACAGTTTCGAAACCCTGAAACCGCGATGCGCCAATGGGGAAATTGGCGGGCGATGACTACACCCATTTCCCCAATTACAGGATGGGAGTCACAGAGCGAAACAGCGGGTGGGCACTGACCGTTGATTCGAAACCTTTGTTGCTGTTGGGCCCGAACCGTGCCAACGCCGAGCAGGCGCTGGCCATTATCCGCGACTATAATTTCAACAACATCTGCTTCATCGACCGGCGGAACCCGGCGATGATCTACTTCCTGCGTTAGTTGCGGAGACTCTTGAAACTCCGCATCCAGGCGGGGCCGGCTACAGTCGGCCGGCGCGCCTATTCGCGCTGGCGTCGAATTTATCCGCCTGCAGCGAGCCATACAGGCGACCGAAAAAGCTGGAAGCCTGCTTATTGTAGGCATCGACGATCTCGTTATAATTGGCGGCGGCGCGGGCGATATCGTCAACCGCCTGCTCGATCTTTTCACGCAGCGCTTCATATTCACTGAGCCCGGCCAGGCCCGGGTCGCTGTCGGCAGTGGAAATGAGCTGCTCCAGATGGCCGTTGAGTTCGATCGTCGCGGCCGCTTTTTCCGACGGCGTGCGGCCAGTCGCGACCTTGATCTGTCGCCGCCCGAGGATTTCGAGCGACCCGCGTTCGTTGGCCAGGCGGTGATTGGCCGTCTCGATAAATTGATGGACCAGCAAGCCCTGGTTCTTGAGTCGGCCATACAACAGGTCGCGCTGTTGCTGCGTCTTTCGCCAGCCCTGCTCCAGCCGTTGCCGTGCCAACAGGAGGATTGTGGCCACGATAACAACGGCGCCGATCGCCACGGCAATCAACATACCGACGATTTCCGTCAGCTCTGGATCCATTTTAATTCTTCCCCCGCCAAGACCGCAATTATTACAGGGCGTTGATTTAGCATTTGTTCGCGCCGCGCGCTACGTATCTCCACCGCGCGCGCAATTTATGCAATTGGGGACCGAAGGATCGAAATCCAGGCGTTTCGGCTGAATTTCCTCGTCACAGGAAACGCAGTAGCCATAATTATTATCCTCGACGCGTTTCAGCGCCGCCGCGATCCGTTTCCGCTCCATCTCGCGACGCCGCGCGACCTCCCGCGCCATGGCCTGCACCCGCATTGCATCCATGCGTGACAGGCGGCCCTGGGTCGTCTGGTCCAGTTCCACCACGTCGCTGTCATGCTCGTGCTCGCCCGCCAAGGCCTCCAGTTCCGCCTTCATTTCCAGAAGCCGGGCCTTCTTGGCGGCGATGTCTATGTCCTTGCGCTCACTCATGCGCGAATTGTTGCACGAAACAGAATCGAAGTCCCACATGTATTTCACTGTCACTGCATGCAGGCGCCAAATCCCATGGGGCCATACAGTTCGCACTGAACCAGCGAGAAGCGATCGCCGCCGAACACCCAGACCTCGATCCGGCGATCATCCAACTCGATGATATCCTCGTCGAACCGGGTGAAGTAGCGTTCCACAAAACGGATATCGGCAAACCCGGCCAGGCCGCCGGGGTCCAGTTCGCCCATCCGCATGCGCGCCCGCATGCCTGAAAGGTCCGGGTCGCCCACCGTGGGATCGTCGAGGATCAGCCGCGAAAATACCTGCGCCAGCCGCCGGTCGCCCAACCGGAACAGGGAAAGCTCGGCGCGCGGCCGCCCACCAACGTCCCATTGACGCACGACCGGCAACAGCAATTCGGCGCCGCTGAGCCGGAAGACGCCACCCCTGACCAGCGGCCCATCCAGCAACGGCGAATTCAGAGACAGCGTAACGCCCGTGCGTATGTTCGGGATCAGCGCCGCCGCGACGGTATGAAGCTCTCCCTCCCGCTCCTCGATCAGCGCCAGCCTGACAGGCCGCGAGCAATCGCAGAAGGCCCCGTCCACATTCGGCCGCTCGGCCTCGGCGATCACGGCGAGAAAGGACTTGCCGTCCACTTCCCAGGCCCTGGCGTCGTTAAGCCAGGCCTCGCGCTGCCCCGCCAGCAGGCCAAAGGCGCGCGCCGCGATGTCGGTGTGCGACCAGCTATCGTAAGGCGCGGGGAGCGCTGGCGCGCCCTCCTCCGCCAACGCGGATGCGGCGAACACCATCAGCGCGCCAACAACGGCGCCGCCAAGCCATGCGGAAAACCCTCTCGACATACCCGCCCTCGTGAAGACATTCTCATTTGGGGCCGGTCCGATGGGACCGAAAGGTCAATTATATACGAATTGCGGAATAAGTCAGGCCCGCCGCCAGGCGGTGCCCTGCGGGCCGTCCTCCAGCAGGATACCGGCCGCCGTCAGTTCGTCGCGGATTCGGTCGGCCTCGGCGAAATCCTTGTTGGCGCGGGCCTCGATGCGCGCGGCGATCAGCCTGTCGATTTCGGAATCGTCCATGCCGGACGCGCTCGCCCCGCCACGCAGCCAGGTTTCCGTATCATGCTGCAACAGGCCCAGCAATTCCGCGCCGGCCAGCAGGCGGCCCTTGGCGGCCGCCTTTTCGCCGGCGGTTTCGGCCTTGTTAAGGGCGCCCAGCGCCTCATGCAGGTAGGACAGCGCCAGCGGCGTATTGAGGTCGTCTTCAAGTGCCGCCTGCACGTCCGGCGCCTTCTTGAACTTTGACCTCTCGACGACGCCCGCATTATCGCGCAGCGCCAGATAGAAGCGGTCCAGAGTCGCCTTGGCCTCGGCGAGGCCGCCCTTGGTGAAATCCAGCGGCTGGCGGTAATGGGTCTGCAGCAGGGCCAGGCGGATCGCCTCGCCGGGGAATTCCGCCAGCAACTCATGCACGGTGTAGAAATTGCCCAGCGACTTGGACATCTTCTCGCCCTCGGCCATCAGATAGCCGTTATGCATCCAGTATTTCGCGAA
>JADFVY010000503.1 GCA_015222795.1 Pseudomonadota bacterium
CCCGGATATAGAGCGACCTCGTCCTTCGAGACGCCCCGTCGGGGCTCCTCGGGATGAGGCTCCAACGCTTGTGTCATCGTAGACCGCAAGACGGAATGCCAATGCATGATTCCTCATCCTGAGGAGGGCCATGGGCCCGTCTCGAAGGACGAGGTCGCTCGGTGTCGACCCAAGCCTATGGCTCTAAAACTCGGCTCTAAAACTCGGCGCTGAACCTGAGGCCCACGCCGTAGGCCGGGTCGGCGCTCGCCACGTGGCCCGGTTCAAACTGCATCATCACCCAGCCGGAAATCGCGGCGCCGGCGCCCAGCGGCGTATCGTAGGCGAGTTGCAGGTCGATCTCCCGCCCGGACGGGGTCATGGAAACCCGCTCGGAGTCCTGCACCACGGTCTTGTCGATCAGGTAGTCGACCGGCGCCGTTACCGTGGCCTCGCCGCTGCTAACGCGCAACGGCTGGCCGGCCAGCAGGCCGATCCGGTCATGGCGGCCCAGCACGCCGTTTTTCACCAGTCCGACGCCGAAGGCCTCGGCGCGGATTTCGCTCCATTCGCTCAGCAGGCTGGTCCCGTCCGCCCGCATGTCGGCCTTGCCCAGCGTATAGTTGCCGATCAGCTCCAGCCCGGCCGCCATCGGGTAACGGCCGCCCAGCGAGTAGAACTGCGTATCGGCGCCGTCGACCGCGAAACCGCCCGCGGCGTCGCTGCCCAGGAAACCGCCCTGTTCGTCCACCGTGGAGAAACCCGCATAGCCGATCGCGCCGTTGTCGAAACGGTGCGCCAGCGTGATCTCGCCGATTTTCGCATCCGGCGTCCACTCATCCGCGTCGTCCGCCTGATCGACCCAGCCGAACGACAGGATCGACGAGGGATCCAGTTGGTGGGACAGGGAAACGCCGGTCCCCGCGTCGACCAGGCCATGTTGCGCGCCCAGCAGGTCGCCCGGCATCCAGAACAGCCCGGCCGGCTCGCTGGCCGCCAGTCTGGCCATCTGCTGTTCCGGCGTCACGTCGTAGCCGAAGCGGACGCTGGCGCCGAGGCCGCTTTCGACCTCAAGGCTCATGCCGTGCAGTTGCTGTTCTTCGCCGTCCTCGACGGCCATGCCGGCCCAGTCCGCCGGGGAGTCGGTTTCGTTGTCGTCCGAAACGCCCATGGCGATCTTCATGCCGTTGGGAAGCTCGGCATCCACGGTTTCCACGGACCCGCCGCCAAGTAGCGCCTGAAGCCCGAAACCGCGCGATGAACGTGTCACAAGGTCATTCAGATCGACGCTGTAATTGCGGTCGTAATCGTCCAGCGCGAAGGCTTGTCCCAGCAGCGACGAATTCGTCAGCGCATCGCCGAAGGCCGAGCCCAGCGACAGCGCCGTGCCGTCCAGCGCCACGCCCTCACCGGTGGCCAGCGGTGACAGGGGCACTTCCAGCGTACCCGCGGGCAGGATGGCGGCGGAGAGGTTCAGCAACCCGTGGCCATAGACAGTATCCACGCCGGCGGCCCCGAGGTCGGTGGCCGTGGTCAACAGGATATCGACGACTTCTGACGGCAGCAGGGTCGGCCATAACTGGATCAGCAGCGCCGCCGCGCCCGACACATAGGGCGTCGCTTGCGAAGTGCCACTCTGCAGCTCGATCCAGCCTTCAGGGATTGTCGAGATGATATTGACCCCTGGGGCGACCAGGCAAAAATTCATGGCGGACCCGCAATCGTTCGAGAACGAAGCCTGGGCGCCCGTTTCGTCCACCGCGCCGACGGCGATCATCTGCCCGCTGGCATTGACCGTCGCATTACCGGCATAGGCGCCGGGCAGCGAAGGTTCGGCCGCCGCGTCGTTGCCGGCGGCAACCACGACGATCGCACCGGCAGCCATCGCATCGATCAGGGCCTGCTCGAAAGCCGCGCCCATCGAATTCTCGACGGTCGTGCCGACCAGCCCGAGACTCATATTGATGACGTGAGCCTTGCCGGCCGCATAGTTCAGCCCGGCGGTGATGTCGACAGTATTGAATACCGAGCAGGTGCCGGGGCCGCCGCAAACAACAGCATCGGTGACCCTTGTGTCCGCGCGGATCGCAAGGATCGTGGCGTCGAAAGCAACCCCGTGCATCAGCAGGCTGTTTCTCTCGGCCGCGATAATGCCGGCGACATGGGTTCCGTGGCCGACTTCATCGATAAGGGCGGCGCCTCTGACTATATCGGTACTGTCGGGCGAGATATTGGCGTCCAGCTCCGAGTGGGTAGTTTCGATGCCGGTATCGATGACCGCGACCACGACACCGCCGCCATAAGCTCCCTGAGCGTAGACATGTTGCGCGCCAATCTGGTTTAGCCCGTAAAAGCAGTATGTGTTTCCATCCCCTCCAATATAACAGGGAGCGAAGTCCGCCGTTCTCGTGAAATTCGACGCCGGCTGCGCCGCCGCCAGCGGGTCGGGAATCGGCAAACCCGTGCCGTTGCCCCCGCCGCCGCCGCCACCCCCGCCGCTAGTAGCGCCTTGGCTCGACGGGTTGTTGCTGCCGCCGCAGGCCGCAAGCGCAAACATCAAAAAAACCGCGGCGTGGCGGGGGATTTCGTGAAACGAATCCATCGAACAACCTCTCGGCACAACCAAAAGACGCAGCACGTATAATGTACCAGAATACATGAACTGAATGTTAACAAAGCCTGTCGAATCCGCGCGATCCGCATTGCCGCCGCGAGGGCCATGGGTTAGAACCGACCGAACACCGGCAATGACAGAGGATGCGACGATGAGCGATTCCCC
>JADFVY010000504.1 GCA_015222795.1 Pseudomonadota bacterium
CCGACCGGCAATGGCCGTCGCGCGTGATCGACCGCCACCCTATCTGGTGCAGCGTCGATTTGCGCGATGGCAACCAGGCCCTGATCGAGCCGATGAACAGCGAACGCAAGCGCCGCATGTTCGACACGCTCGTGGCAATGGGCTTCAAGGAAATCGAGCTCGGCTTCCCGGCCGCTTCGGAAACCGATTTTGACTTTATTCGCGAGCTCATCGAGCAGGACCGGATCCCCGCCGACGTCACCATCCAGGTCCTCACCCAATCGCGCGCGGCGCTGATCGAGCGCACCTTCGAGGCGATGGAAGGTGCGCGCCGGGTCATCGTGCATCTCTATAATTCGACGTCTGAACTGCAGCGCCGCGTGGTGTTCGGCCTCGACCGCGCCGGCATCACCGAAATCGCGGTCGAAGGCGCCAGAAAAATCGCCGAACTGGCCGCCGCGCGGCCCGAAACCGAGTGGGTGTTCCAGTATTCGCCGGAAAGCTTTACCGGAACCGAACTCGATTACGCCGTCGAAATCTGCGAGGCGGTGATGGAGGTCTATCGCCCGACGCCGCAAAACAGGATGATCCTGAATCTGCCCAGCACGGTGGAAATGGCGACGCCGAACGTTTATGCCGACCAGATCGAATGGTTCTGCCGCAATCTGGCCAACCGCGATTCCGTGATCGTCAGCATCCATCCGCATAACGACCGCGGCACCGCCGTCGCGGCCACCGAACTGGCGGTGATGGCCGGCGCCGATCGTATCGAGGGCACGCTGTTCGGCAATGGCGAGCGCACCGGCAATGTCGATGTCATAACCCTGGCGATGAACCTGTTCACCCAGGGCATCGATTCGGGCCTCGACATTTCGAACATCGAAGAACTGGTAAAAATGTCGGAATTCTGCACGCAATTGCCGGTGCATCCACGCCATCCCTATGCCGGCGAACTGGTCTTTACCGCCTTTTCGGGCTCGCACCAGGACGCGATCAAGAAGGGGCTGGCGGCCCAGCGCAAGTCGAACAGCGGCCAGTGGGAGGTGCCATACCTGCCGCTGGACCCGGCCGATGTGGGGCGCGGCTACGAGGCCGTGATCCGCATTAACAGCCAGTCCGGCAAGGGCGGCATCGCCTATCTGCTGGAGCAGGATTACGGCCTGGTCCTGCCGCGCCGGCTCCAGGTAGAGTTCAGCCCCATCGTGCAGGCGGTTACCGAACAAACCGGCAAGGAGCTGTCGCCCGCCGATATCCGGGCTGTCTTCGAGGATGAATATCTGGCGCGGACCAGTCCTTACGAGATCGTCGATTACCGGACCCTGCCGGACCGCCGCGTGCGCGGCCAGCGCAACATCACGGCGACGGTCAGGGTCAACGGAGTCGAACAGGAAATTACCGGCGCCGGCAACGGTCCGGTCGATGCCTTCCTGAACGCGTTGGGCCAGATCGGCGGCAACGGTATTCGCCTCGTGGACTACAGCGAGCATGCGATCGGCGATGGCGCCGACGCAACGGCCGCGGCCTATGTGGAGGTCGAGGTGAACGGCGGCGGAACCCTGTACGGCGCCGGCATGGACACCAACATCGTCATGGCATCGCTACGCGCCATAACCAGCGCCGTAAATCGCGCCGTCGCCAAGGGCCTGGCCAAGGGGTGAGGGGGGGAGCGTCTTTCGTGACCGCCGCGTGCGGTTGCCAGGTGATGGAGCCTTCCTGAGCTTGCCGGGCAGGGCCATTTTGCGATAGTTTGGCTCCATGAAACACATATGGAAATACGCCGCCGGCGCGTTGCTGCTGGCCATGGCCGCCGCTGCGCCGTTACCGGCCTCGGCGATTGAATTCCTTAATGGGCAGGCTGTTGCGGTGACCGGCGACACCATAGTCGTCGGCGCAATGGGCCACCCGTCGGAAACGGTCCGTCTGTGGGGCATCGAGGCGCCGGATATGGGGGATGACCGGGATTACGGCCTGTACGCCCGCGCCGCGCTCGACGATCTGTTGCGCCGGCACGGGGACCAGGTGAAGTGCGTGTTCGACGGCATCGATCGCTCGTCCGCGGTTTGCCATGCCGGGACGGTGGATTTGGGCGAGGCGATGCTGAAGACCGGCTGGGCCGTCGCCGACCGCACGGTTACGCTGGCCGACGTCCCCGGCGGCGACAGCGAACGCGCCATGCGCGCCGAGGCATATCACGAAGCCGAGGCCCAGGCCCGCACCGGGCGCAAGGGCCGCTGGGCGAAAATGCCCTGATCGGGTTTAATATCAAGGCTCGTTAATGCCTTGTGTCCTGGCCGCCCCGGTTTTTCAGTGCTGCATCCCCTCGCCACGCGCGATCGCCAGGTGATGGGGCTGGTGGTGTGCGCCGGTCACCATCATTCCGAAGAACCCGAGTCCCCGAATACGGGGCTGCAGGCGCGGGTCGAAAGACGTAACCCGCAGGACGATGTTGCCGCCGGCCGGCGCCGTGGCGGTTACAATCCAGTCCTCGATTTTGGCCAGTTCCACGGCATGGGCGGGGACCATGCGCCGGGCCGCCTCGCCGCCGCGCCCGGCGCCCGATATCGTGGCCTCGAACCCGCCGGGGATTTCCCGCTCGGTCACTTTCGCCGACACCGCCAGCGCGTTCATATCGGCCAGATGCCGGCGCAACGCCGGCAGGTCGACCTTCGCCCAGTCGGTGTCCGGATCGGCCTCCAGGATCGCCACGATCTCTTGAATCGCGGCAAACGCGCCCTGCCCCGGCTCGCTCGGCCCGCCCGCCGCACCGCCATGCATCATGGCCTGGTGGGCCGGGTCATGTCCCTCTGTGTCGGCGGCCTGGGCCGGCAGGGTTAATCCGGCGACCGCCAAAGACAGGACCAGTATGAGTTTCCCGGTATTCATGCAGAGACTCCTTTTGCCGGAGCGCCCTAAAGCGCGCCCTCGATCACATATTTCAGGATGCGGACGACTTGTTCCGGCGTTTCCGCGGTGGCCAGCGCGGCGCCGTTTACTTCCTTCAGCGCATGGGTCAGATCGGGGTCGTGCAGGGTGACCACCGGGGTTCCCAGCGCCGCCGCATAGCCTGCGTCGAAGGCCGCGTTCCACTGGCGGTATTTGTCGCCGAAGCGAACCACCACGACATCCGCGCGCTCAATCATCGTGCGGGTGCGGATGGCGTTCAGTTTCGCGCCCTTGTGATCCTTCCAGAAGGGATTGTCCTCCTCGCCCAGGATCGCCACGCCGCAATCGTCGCTGGTCGCATGGTCGGTTACCGGGGCCAGGAACTCGACCGGCAGCTTGGCCTCGGCGGCCCCGTTTTCGATCCGCTCGCGCCAGTCGGTGTGAATTTCCCCGGACAGATAGACAGTCAGTTCGGCTTCCAAGATAGTCTCCTTACGGTGTGGTTGGCCTCTGGCGGCGCAATATTCCCCAAAGGCGCGCAAATTGCCACCCCCAACCGTGAAATGCCCCCATCGGGCTTGACATTTTCCCCATCATATGAATAAATGTTCATATGTTTGATTGTAGTGTTTCCTTGCGCCGCAGGGCCGAAATTCGATGACTGGTTGTTGTCACGAAACGTCTTGCGGCATGGATGGCGCGCCCGATCCACGGTTTCGGCGCGCGCTGTGGATCGTGCTGGCGATCAACATGGCGATGTTCGGGGTCGAGATGGTCTCGGGCCTGCTCGCCCATTCGGTATCGCTGCAAGCCGACGCATTGGATTTCCTGGGCGATTCCGCCAATTATATCCTGACCCTGATGGTGCTCGGCATGTCCATGCGCTGGCGGTCCGGGGCGGCGCTTGTAAAGGGCGCGACGATGGGGCTGTTCGGGCTGTGGATCATCGGCCAGGCCACCTGGAACCTTTATTACGGCGCGCTGCCCGGGGCATTCGTGATGGGGTCCATCGGTTTTCTGGCGCTGGTCGCCAATGTCGCCAGCGCCGGGCTTCTCTATGCCTTCCGTTCCGGCAACGCCAACATGCGATCGGTCTGGCTGTGCAGCCGCAACGATGCGATCGGCAACGTCGCCGTCATGCTGGCCGCCGGGGGCGTATTTTCGCTGGGAGCCGCCTGGCCCGACCTCGTCGTGGCGCTGGTCATGGCGGGATTGGCGCTCAGCAGTTCGGTGCTGATCCTCCGCCAGGCCACGGGTGAGCTTCGTGGACAGGCGGCGGCTGCGGAATGACACGAACACTGATATAATCCCGCCGATGACGGACCGAACCGAAAGCGCCCTGCGCGGCAAGATTATCGAAACATGCCTCGGCATGAACCGCCTTGGCATTAACCAGGGCATGGCCGGCAATGTCGGCGCCCGTCTGGGCGATGGCCTGCTGGTCACGCCCAGCGGCCTGGCCTATGACGGCATGAAGCCCTCGGACATCGTGTTTCTCGACAAGGACGGCCGGCCGGCGGGCAAGCGAAAACCATCAAGCGAATGGCGCTTCCATTACGATATACTGTGTGCCCGCGATGATGTGGGCGCGGTGCTTCACGCCCATGCGCCCTATTGTACGGCGCTGGCCTGCCTGGGCAGGGAAATCCCGGCTTTCCACTATATGGTCGCCGTCGCCGGGGGCGATTCGATCCGCTGCGCGCCCTACGCCACCTTCGGCGGCCAGGAATTGTCCGACAATGCCCTGGCCGCGCTGGACGGGCGCAAGGCCTGCCTGCTGGCCAATCACGGGATGATCTGCATCGACCGCGATCTGGACGGCGTTCTGGCGCTCGCGGTGGAAGTCGAGGCGCTGGCGCGGCAATATTGCCAGGCGCTGCAACTGGGCGAGCCCGTCATTCTGCCCGCCGCGGAAATGCGGCGCGTGCTGGAGAAGTTCAAGACCTACGGAAAGCCGCGGGGCGGCGAGTAATTCCTTATCCGACCCCGTTGGCCATTGCCAGCTTCACCGCCTGGGTGCGGTTCGCGACGTCGACTTTTTTGTAGATGCGGCGAAGATGCAGCTTGATCGTCACTTCCTCGACGCCAAGTTCCACGCCGATCTCGCGGTTTGAAATGCCTTTGACCAGCGCGCGAAGCACATCGAGCTCGCGCGGCGACAGGCCGGTCCGGGCAACAAAACTCTCGGCGCTTTCCGCATGCACCCGGTTGACGGACGCCTGGTTGGCGATATTTTCATACAATTCCGCCGGAATGAATTTCTCCCCGACCTGCATCAGCTTGATGGCGTGGAAAAATGCCGGGGCGGACAGGTTCTTGGGGATAAATCCGGCGGCGCCGCTGGCCAGCGCACTGGACGCCAGCCCGACGTCCTGCGAACTCGAAAAAATCGCGCAGGGCACCTGGGGATGGCGAGTGCGCATTCGTTCCAGCCCCGCTATTCCACCCAGGCCCGGCAGATCGTAATCGACCAGAACTATTTCGACCGCGCCCTCGCGGTCCATCGTGTCCATGGCGTCGTCAAGCGTGCCCGCCTGAAGAACTTCTGAATCGGCTTCGTTGTCCTTCACCAATTGGGCCAGCGCGTCGGCCAGCAGCTGATGATCGTCGGCGATTAGTATTTTCATACCCTTGGCATACCCTTCTGGTGACTATTTTATATGCTAGGAGTCTATATTTTTATGTACCGCTCCTGCATCATTTTACCTGTGCAAAATCACAATACAACTACGAGAACCCTGTATACCACAGTATAATGATACATATTAACACAAATATAACGGGCAGGACTCTTTCGGTCGGCCCAGGACGCAAAAACGGCAGCGAGTCTGCTGCGGCGAGTGGACGCGGGCCGTGGATTTATGCTTGAAATGCTATCACACAATCATAGCTGTCGAAAGCCAAGGCTTACCCGCAACCCGTATCCTCTAAAGAGGTCGACCCAGAAATGCCGCACAAACCAACATTCCTGCTCTTCCTGATCTTCCTGATCGCCTTCTCACCATCCGCGCTGGCGCAGGCGGAATTTCATATTACGGTCAGTGAACTGGAAGACCGCAAGGCGGTATTCGGCACGGTGCAAAGCGTGGACGTCGTCGCGGCGCGGGCACGCATCGGTGGAACGACCCGCGGACTTGCCGTCGATGAGGGTTCGGCGGTGACGGCGGGCCAGGTTATTGCGACGGTCGAGGATCCGAAGCTGAAACTGCAAATGGCCGCCGTGGACGCTCGGATCCGGGCGCTCGACGCGCAGCGCAAACTGGCGCAAACCGGGTTGACGCGCGTGCGCAAACTCAGAACAAGCGGAAACATAAGCCAGGCCAGGCTGGACGAGGCCCAGACCAACCTGAACGTAGTAATCAGCAATCGCGCCGCGCTTGCGGCCGAGCGGGCGGTGCTGGAGCAGCGGATGGCCGAGGGCGCGGTACTGGCCCCGGCGGCCGGCCGCGTCCTGCAAGTCCATGTGACCGAGGGTGTCGTGGTCATGCCGGGCGAGCCGGTGGCGACCATCGCCGCCGAACGGTATGTGCTGCGGGTCGAGCTGCCCGAACGCCACGCACGATTTATCCGCGAGGGCGATGAGGTGCTGGTCGGCGAGCGTGGCCTGGTCACCGGCGATGACGATAATCTGCGCGCGGGCGTTATTACGCAGGTCTACCCGGAGATATCCAACGGGCGCGTTATCGCGGATGTGGAAGTCGCGGGGCTGGGCGATTATTTCGTCGGCGAGCGAACCCGTGTCCATGTCGCCACCGGCAAGCGCAAAACAATTCTTGTTCCGGCCGACTACCTGCGCCGGCGCCATGGGGTAACCTTTGCCAACGTAAAGGACGAAGGCGAGGTCATGGTACAGCCCGGCCAGCGGCTCGGCGACCAGATCGAAATTCTGTCCGGGCTGAAGCCCGGCGACATCCTGCTGCAGCACTAATACCAAGGCTCGTTGATAATGACTCATATGACCGGTTTCCCTTGTCCGCTCGTCAGGCGCGGTTCGTGCCGTGGCGCGG